>DATDCY010000318.1 GCA_036524115.1 bacterium
CCCAGAATATGATGTTGCCCGCCGATTCTATGCCCTTTACGAGCGGTTTGGACAGGTTGACCATCTCGAGCTCGACCATCTTCTTGGGAAGCGTCGCCGCCCTGTTGATGAAGCCCGCGAGGATGGAGACCGCGTAAAAGCCCCTTATGTGTATACCCTTGACGACCTTGGTGGTGAGCGCGCCCACCTGGATGCCTATGAGCGAGCCGAGCAGCATGCCCATCGCGAGGGTGTAGAAGACGTAGCCATATATCGCGTACTGCGTGATTGCCGCGAGCCCGGCCGTGAATATTATCTGGAGTATGTCGGTGCCGACCGTGGTCATGGACGATACGCCGAACACGTACACGAACATCGGGAAGGTCACAAAGCCGCCGCCGACGCCCATGATGGCGGCCAGCGCGCCGACGACGACGCCGCCCATGGCGACCCAGAGCCAGGAGATCTGGCGCCCGCCGAAGTCCTCGTCGAAGGTGATCATCGGCGGGATCGTGATTTTCTGCAGCTTGATCGCGAGGCCCGTCGTCCCGGTGGGCCCCCCGTGAGCGCCGTGGGCGCCGCTGTCCGCCGTGCCCTTGCGGGACTTCCAGTAGTCGGCAAAGGCGTAGAAGCCGAGGAAGCCGAGCAGCACCGCGTAGACGGAGCTGATGAAGGCCTCCGAGAGCAGCGGGTCCTTGTTGTAGAGCGCCTTGTTCAGCCAGCCGCCGAGGAAGGTCCCGCCCCCGGAACCGATGACGAAGGCGACGGCCAGGCCGAGGGAGATGTTGCCGAGCTTCTTGTGGACCGTCGTCCCCATGATCGCCTTGGCGAAGATGTGGAAGACGTCGGTGCCCACCGCGAGGATGCCCTTGACGCCCGCGGCCATGAGCGCCGGGGTGATGATGAAGCCGCCGCCCGCGCCGATGCAGCCGGTGATGAGCCCCGCCGCGAGGCCGACTGCGATCGAGACGAGGAAGATCGTGGTCGTGTAGTGCGCCGGCGCGTACGCCGTCTTGCTGCCGATCAGGTCCGCCGCCGAGAGCGCCGACACCGCGAAAATCGGCGTCGCCAGCGCCAGCAGCCAGAGCAGTTTCTTGCGGTTCTTGATGATGCTCATCGAGGCCTCGTAGTCCCATTTCGCATGGGCTATCGACGCCGCCATGAGGAACTCGTAGAGTCTCCTCGGTCCGCTCATCGCCGTGCCTCCTCCGTGTGCATGGTTTCTCCCTTCTGGATCCCCGTCACCTGATGCGCTCGAATTCCGTCTCGAGCTTGAACCGTTCCCCGATCTCCACCAGCCGGCTGTAGGCCAGGGGCTGGTCCTCGGGGCCGATCAGCAGCCGGTGCAGCGCCAGCGCCGGCTGGCCCGCCGCCGCCCCGATGATCCGCGCCTCTGCGTCCGAGAGGGTGGTGATCTCGACCGTCTGGCGCATCCGGAAGACCTTGCGGGTCCCCCGCTCCTGGATCGCCCCGAAGAGCCGGAAGCCTTCGAGGTTCTGCTCCTCCACGCCCGGGAGCAGCCCCGGCGCGAGGAAGGACTCGTCCGCCGAGACGGGCACGCCCTCGGCAAGACGGCGCGTCGCGATCCGGTAGAGCGGCCCTTCGATCCCCAGCAGCCGGCTCACTTCAGCCGGCGGCTCCGCGAATCCTCTCTGCACGACCTCCCGTGTCTCCGTCACCCCCCCTCCGAACAAGCCATCAGTGAATCTCGTCTTCATCGTCAGCCCGACGACCGGTCGGTTGCCGGCGACGAATGTCCCCTTGCCCTGGACGCGGATGAGGTAGCCGTCCGCCGTGAGGTTGGTCAGCGCCTGCCGGACGGTGATCTTGCTGACGGCGTAGCGGGCGCTGAGTTCCGCTTCGCTCGGGATCCGGTCCCCGATCGCCCAGGTGCCCTTCGCGATTTCGTCCACGAGGCTCCGCATCACCTGGATGTAGAGCTTTTCCAGGTTCTTCCTGTCGATGCTCCCGGTGCTGCCGGCGTTTGTCACATTCATAATCATAATGTCATAATATTATAATGACATGAGGATGTCAACCAAAAAGTTGGCTGACTTTTTTGCGTGGGTTTTTTCGATTCGGAGAATGAGGTAATACCCTCATTTAACCGCCCTGAAGGCCGGCAATATATTGCTTCTGGGGGGTTCGCCAGGTGTTTTCGCGCCTGTTTCCGTGTGTCACGACGAAAGGAGGCCCGAGTGAAGAAACGTGCCCTCTTGTCAGTCCTCGTGCTGGTCTCGGGAGGCGCGCTCGCCCCAAATCCGCCGCCAGCGGCCGCGGTCGACATCTCCGTGGCGTCGCGGACCTACCTCCCGGCCCGGGGCATCGACGGCGGCGACACCCACGTGCTCCTCTATGAGTACCTCGCGCTCGACGCCGACAACCTCGGGCTGCCCGGCCTGTATCTGAGCGCGGGCGGCTGGGGCAGGGCCGACCTGGCCGACGAGACGTTCGGGCGCACAACCAACGGCGACCTCCAATACGGCTACGTCGGCTGGCGCGGCCCGAGGATGAACGCCGAGGGGCGCCTCGGTCGCGTCAGCGTCACCGCCGGCGTCGCGCGCAACGAGGTCATGGACGGGGCGCTCGTGGGCAGCGACCTGCCCGCCGGGTTTGATGTCACGGCCTTCGGCGGCGTGCCGGTGGAGACCGACGAGGATGGCCGCTCGGGCGACTGGGTCTACGGCGGGCGCCTCTCGCAGGGGCGCGCCGGCCTCTACCGCCTCGGCGCGTCGTACCTCAGGGAGGAGGACGACAGCAGCGCCGCCCGCGAGGAAGTCGGGGGCGACGTCGTCCTCACGCCGCTGTCCTTCCTCGAGATCGGCGGCAGCTCCTTCTACGACCTGCGTGACGACGGCTGGGCGCAGCACAACTACCGCGTCGTCCTCGGCCCCTTCGTCAGGCGGGTGCTCCTGCGGGCGACCTGGGTCTCGACGGACTACGACCACTACTTCAAGGCGGTGACGAACAAGGCGTTCGACATCGAGGCCAACGAGAAGCTCGATCGCGTCGGCGGCGAGCTGGAGCTGACGATCTGGGGCGGGCTGAGCCTCACCGGCGAGTACGTCAACTACAAGTACGACGTCGCGGAGGAGGCGAAGGCGTACGGCGGCCACCTGGACTGGGCCGGCGGCGGCCGCACCGCCGGCCTCGGCTACCGCAAGGTCGACGGCGAGGTCGCGGAGAACCGCTACCAGGAGTTCCGGGGGCACGTGAGCACGCCCGTCGGCCCGATCGCGGCCGCCGCGGGGGTCGAGCACCTGGTCTTCGAGGAGCCGGTCAACGGCGAGAAGAACGCCACCACGGGGACGCTGAGCCTCGCCTATGCCCTCAGCAAGGCCCTCGAGTTCTCGGCAACGGGCGAGTATGGCGTCACGCCGGAGTTCGAGCACGACGCGAGGCTCATCGTCGCCCTGCTCTGGCGCTACGACGCGACGACCAAGAAGGGAGGCAAGCCGTGACGATTCGATCCCTCACGAGCGCCGCGGCCGTGCTCCTCCTGGCGGCCGCGGCCATCGCAGCCTGCGCCGGCCCCCAGAGCACCTCGCGCGTCCACCCCGAGGAGGTCAAGGGCGCGCCGATCTGCAGCAGCTGCCATGACACCGGAGGCCAGGCGAACGACCACGACGCGGCCTGGATGACCTCGCACGGCAGGGCTGCCGTCAACGACCGCAGGGTCTGCGACCTCTGCCACCGTGCATCCACCTGCGCGGACTGCCACGGCGACAAGGAGGAGATCAAGCCGTCCGACAAGCGCGGCAGCCGCTTCGATCCGGCCATGCCCCACCGCGGGGACTACCTCAGCCAGCACCGCGTGGACGGGCGTCTCGATCCGGCCTCGTGCTTCCCCTGCCACGGGCGCAAGAACGACAGGAGGTGCACGACATGTCACAAGTAACGAGGAGCCTCGCGGCCCGCGCACTCGGCCTGTTGCTGCTGGCCGCCCTCGCCGCCGGCTGCTCGAAGGAGCGCGGCGCGCCGTTCGACCCGGACGCCGGCCACCCCGACAAGTTCTTCGGGACGCACCCGGCCGAGTACCGGGCGACGCCCGAGGCCTGCGTCCAGTGCCACGGCGACGACCTGCGCGGCGGCATCGCGAAGGTCAGCTGCTTCTCGGCCTCCTTCGACGGGCGCACCTGTCACGCCGGCGGTCCCGGCGGGCACCCCGCCGGCTGGCTGCAGACGCACAGCGTCACCGACCCGGCGCAGGCATCGCTGTGCGCGAACTGCCACCGCAACCCGAACAGCACGGCGCCGGCCAACTGTTTCAACAACAGCCTCTGCCACGGCCCCAGGAGCGGTCACCCGGCCGGTTGGCTCAGGAGCCACGTCCAGGTGGCCCCGACGCAGGCGTCGATGTGCGCGCAGTGCCACAAGAACCCGGCGAACAACCTGACGCCGGGGTGCTTCAACAACAGCCTCTGCCACGGCCAGAAGAACCCGCACCCCGGTGGCTGGCTGCAGCACCACTCGGCGACCGACCCGCAGCAGGCCGGCTACTGCGCGACCTGCCACGACAACCCGAACAACAACCTGCCGGCGAACTGCTTCAACAACAGCCTCTGCCATGGCGTGAAAGGCCCCCACCCCTCGGGCTGGGGATCGCCGAGCCAGCACGGACCCGCGGCCAAGGGCTCGCCCGGGATGCTGTCGTGCACCGCCTGCCACGGCAGCGGCTACACCGGCGGGACGACGGCGCCCTCCTGCTTCCCCTGCCACGGCTGGAACGCGCCGCACGGCAGGAGCGGCTGGGACGGCGGTGGCAGCAGCCACCAATCGACGGCCCAGGCCAACGCTGGCGCCTGCGCGCTTTGCCATCGCTCACGAGCCGGCACGCCGGGGTGCTTCAACAGCGTGCTCTGCCACGGAAACCCGGACTAGAGAACCGGGCGCCCGTACCTGTCCCCGTGGGGGGGCGCGCCGGCCGACCGGCGCCCCCCCACCCCTCCGCGTGATTGCTTGACATTCCCGGCCAGCCGGGTGAACCTCCCCGAAACCCGGGCGTTTCGCCTGGATCTCTGCAACGGAGGGGCACCTTGCGGCGGACCTGGATGGCCGTGTCGCTGCTTTCGCTTGTCGTTTCCGCGTCCGCGCCGGCCGCGGACGACGCTCCCCAGATCACGCCCGGAGCGCTGCTCGCCGGCGGCGATCAGACGCGCTTCACGCTGCGGGCCCGCGCCGTGCCCGCCGAAAGGCTGGAGTTGAACGTCCGCGCCCAGACAGGCCTGACGATCGTTGCGCCGCCCACTGCCCTCGTCACGGTCGAGTTCGCGGACCTGCCCGCCCGCGAAGGCGCGGCGCGCATCGGCGCCGCCCTCGGCGGCCTGGTGCCGCTGCGGGCGAGCTGGGCGGAGACGGCACCCGACGCCCGGCACCCCCGGGCCGAGACGTACTTCCTCGTGCGGCCCGGCACCAGGCGGCAGCAGCTGCTCGACGCGTACGCCCTCCAGCAGCAGGGCGTCGCGCACCAGCGGCTGTTCGAGCTGCTCACCGGCGACGGCGCGGCGGTGCTCGCGGACGCGGTGACGCAGGCGCGGGACGCGACGCGCGGCCAGCCCGAGCGTCTCGTGACCATCAAGCTGATCGGCTCTCTCGGCGTCCCGGAGGCGGTGCCCGCGCTGCTCGCGATCCTGCGCGAGGGCCCCGGCACGCGCGAGCGCCAGTCGGCGGCGTTCGCCCTGGGGTGGACCGGCCGCGCCGAGACGGCCCCCGCCCTGCGCGCGACCCTCGCCGACCCGGACGTCGGCGTCGCGCTGGCGGCCGCGTGGTCCCTCGTGCGGCTCGGCGACACCACGGGCGTGCCCCTGGCCCTGGCGCACTTGCGCGACGCGCACACGATCTCCGCCCTCTTCGTCGTGGCGGCCACCGGCGACCCGGCCCACCTCCCGGCCCTCGAGGCGGCGCTCGCCGGCGCGAAGGGCTTTGCGCGGCTACGCTTGCGGACGACGATCGCCGACCTCGCCATGGCCCGCCTGGATGAGGGCGGCAGGATCGAAGCGTGCGGGCGGCTCCTCGCGGACGCCGACGCCGAGGTCCGGCTGCACGGCGCCACGACACTGGCGAAGATCGGCAGCGCGGCGGCGGAGCGCGCGCTGCAGCGCGTTGCGACGGACCGCTCCCACGACGGCGCCGAGGCGGCGGTCATGGGACTGGCATCGCTGCGGCGCTCGCGCCTGCCGCAGCCGGACGTCGTCTTCGAGTAGCCCCGCCGGGGGCTATAATGGTTGTCCATGAGCCCGCGCCCGAGGACCGTCCTGCTCGCCGCGGCCCTCGCCGCGCTCGCCGCGTCGCCGTGCCGGGCCCAAGGCGACGCGCCGCCGGCCGCCCCCGCCACGGTCGAGTTCCTGATGCCCGCGGCCGGGGCGTTCATCCCCTCGGGGATGGTGGTCGTCGCCGGACGGCTCCCCCCCGGGGCCGGCTTCGTGAACCTGCTCCTCGACGGCTCACCGGTGGCCGAGGTCACGCGTGAGGGCACCACGTTCTCCGCGACGTTGACGCCGTCGGCCGGCGCGCACACGCTGGAAGCGCGCGCGCGGGATCTCTCCGGGACCATCACGTTCGCGGCCGGCACCGGCGGCCAGGGGATCGCGCCCTACCGCTACCACCGTCCGGTGCTCGAGGGGCGCTGCGCCGAGTGCCACACGGGCCTGCGGCGCACGTCCGAGCGCGCCGAGGCCGAGACGTGCACCGCGTGCCACCGCAAGCTGGCCGTGGTCTTTCCCTACGTCCACGGCCCGGTCGCGGCGGGCAAGTGCCTCGTCTGCCACGACCCCCACGGCTCGACGCGGCAGGCGCTGATCACGGCGGAGCCGAAGGAGCTGTGCGTGCGCTGCCACGACCAGCCGTCCAGCCTCGAGCACATCGACACGGCGCGCAGCCGCATCTGCTACCTCTGCCACAACCCCCACGCGAGCATGAACCGCAGGTTCGTCTACGACATCGTCAAGGGAACGAGCGTCGGGCCCGCGCGGCGCCCGGGCTCGACCGAGGAGGACCAACCGTGAACGACACCGTCGGCTTCATCGGCTTCGGCGCGCTCGGGCGCGCGGTCGCGGGGCGCCTCGCCGGCGCGGGACACCGCCTGCTCGTCTGGAACCGCACGCCGGAGAAGGCCGCCGGCCTCGGCGAGGCCGCCTCCTGCCCGGCGGAGGTGGTGACCCGTGCGCGCACCGTCATCCTCTGCCTGCGCGACAGCGAGGCGGTCTGGGCGGTCACCAGCGGCTCGTCCGGGATCTTCTCGGGCGACACCCAGGGACGCACCATCATCGACCTCTCGACCAACCACGTGGAGCTGGCCACCGTCCTGCACGGCCTGGCGACCAAGGGGCGCGGCGCGTACCTGGAGGCCCCGGTGCTCGGCAGCGTCGGGCCGGCCTCGCGCGGCGAGCTGACCGTGCTCGTCAGCGGCGAGGAGGCGCCGTTCGCGGCCGCGCGGCCGCTGCTCGAGGCGATCGGCAGCCGGATCTTCTACCTCGGCGCCCCCGGCATGGCGACCAAGATGAAGCTGGCGAGCAACCTCGTCCTCGCGACGTTCCTCGCGGGCCTCGCCGACGCGGCCGGGATCGCGGAGGCCGTCGGGATCCCGCGCGAGCAGGCGCTGGAGATCCTCGCCGCGGGCCCCGGCGCCGGCACCGTGCTCGCGGCCAAGCGCGAGAAGGTCCTGCGCGACGATTTCACGCCGCACTTCACGGCGGCGCTGCTCTACAAGGACCTGCACTACCTCCAGGACCTGGCGCGCACGCTGCGCCGCCCGCTCTTCACCGCCGCGACGGTCAAGGAGCTGTTCGCGCTGGCGTTCCCGCGCGGCCTCGAGGACCAGGACATCTCGGTGATCTTCCCGATCCTGCGCGAGGGGGTGCGGCCGCCCGGCCCATGAGCCGCCCGGTCGTCGACGCCGTCGCGCGCCTGCGCGAGCGGGGCGTTCTCACCGAGGCGCAGGCGACGTTCTTCGGGCGGGCCGCGCGCGGGGAGCTCGTCTCGGTGCGCCTGGAGCTGCAGGTCGCCCTCTGGGCAGGGGTGACGCTCATCGCGGGCGGGGCGGGGCTCCTGATCAAGGAGAGCCTGGCGCGGCTGGGCCCGCTCGCCGTGGGCGCCCTGATCGCGCTCGCCGCCGCACTTTGCCTGGCGCACGTGACGCGGACCTCTCCGCCCTTTTCGTGGGGACCGGTCGCCTCGCCGACGCTCGCCTTCGACTACGTGCTCCTGCTCGGCGTCCTGCTCGTGGGGATCGACCTCGCGTGGCTCGAGACGCAGCTGAAGCTCCTCGGGACGGCGTGGCCCTGGCACCTGCTGCTGCTCTCGCTCATCCAGCTCGCCTTCGCCTTCCGCTACGACTCGCGCGCCGTGCTCTCGCTCGCGCTGGCCTCCTTCGCCGCCTGGCGCGGCATCTCGCTCTCGCTTGCGGGGGCCGAGCGCTTCGGCGTGCACGAGGAACTGCTGCGGTTCAATGCCCTCGCCGTCGGCGCGCTCTTCGTCGGCGCCGGCCTGCTGCTGCGCCGCGGCGACCGCAAGGCGCACTTCGAGCCCACGTTCGTCAACCTCGGGCTCCTGCTGCTGCTCGGGGCGGCGGTCGCCGGCACCTGGGCCGGGAACGAAACCTTCGCGCCAGGTTGGGGCGCGGCGCTCGCCGCCGCATCGGCGGCGACCATCGTCTTCGCCTATCGCGCCCGGCGCTCGGACTGCTTCGCGCAGGGGGTGATCGCCGCGCTGCTCGGACTGTTGCGCCTGGCGTTTGAGCTGCACCTCGACGAGGGAACGTTGCTCATCGTCGCCGCCGGCAGCTTCTGCGCCCTGTACCTGATCCTCCGCGCGCACCGGCGCTTCAAGGAGGAGGCGTGAAGCCGGCCTGGGTCGCCGCCGACCGCGCGGACGAGGTCCGGCGCGCCGCGCGCGGCTGGCACGAGGGCGGCCTGATCGACGACGACGCGCTGGCGGCCGTGACCGCGGAGCACCCGGCGCCCGGGCCGCGACTCGGCGCCGCGTGGCGCGTCCTCGTCTTCATCTGCGTCGCCGTCGGCTGCTACGCGGCGACCTTTTTCGGCTTCATCACCTTCGGCGTGCGCGAGGCCGGCGCCGTGGGGACGATCCTGCTGGCCGCCGGCGCCGCCCTGGCGCTCCTCACGGACGTGGTGCTCGATCGCTGCTCGTTCCGGCCGACGGGCGCGGAGGCGGCGACGTCCCTCCTCGCCGTCTCCTTCCTGGCCGCGGCCGCCTTCGTCCTGAACGACCACTTCCACCTGCGCGGGGCACCCGCGACCGGGATCGCGTTCGCCTGGACCGCCACCGTGTCGGCGCTCGCGGCATGGCGCTGGGGCTTCCGCCTCTATGCCGCGGCCGCCGCGGTCGCGATCCTCGTGGCGGCGGCGCAGCTCCCCCACCCCCGCCTCGCCTGGGTCACCGTCGCCGCAGGCCTCGCCCTCGGCGCGCACGCCGCGCTGCGGCGCCGGGAATTCGCCCCCTCGCACCGCGACGGGGTCGCGCTCGTGCGGATCGTCGCGCTGGCTGCGGTCTACGTCGCCCTGAACTACTACTCCACGGACAAGGGGCTGATCGAGGAACTGGGCCGCGCGGCCGGAGCGCCGCACCGACGCGCCGGCGAGATCGCCCGATGGCTCGCGGCGGCCGGCTCGGCGCTCTACCCGCTCTGGCTGCTCGCCTGGGGCGTGCGCCGCAAGGACCGTGGCGTCATCGCCCTCGGGATCGTCGCCGCGGCCCTGTCGCTGGCCACCGTCCGGTTCTACGTCCACGTCGCGCCGCTCTGGGTGGTGCTCGCGGCTGGCGGCGCCGCGCTGGCCGGAGGATCGCTCCTGATCGAGCGTTGGCTGCGGGCGGGGAAGGACGGCGAGCGGGCCGGGTTCACCGCGGCGCCGCTCTACGACGAGGGACGCCGCGAGCGCCTGCTCCCGGTCGCGGCGGCGCTCGCGCTGGCGCCCGGGGCCCGGTCGCTGCCCGACGAGCCGCGCGGCATCGAGGGCAAGGGCGGCACCTTCGGGGGCGGCGGCGCCGGCGGCGCGTTCTGAGGAAGGGCCGATCCGCCGCCCGCGGCGATCCGGCCCGCGGCCGCCCCGGGTGGACGCGAACGATCACCGTCCCGCCTTGAGCGTGAAGTCCACGCGGGCGGGCGGCCGCTTGTCCTTCGGGTCGGGGACTGCCACGACCGGCGCGAGCAGGTAGAGCCGCTCCGGCGCCACGGCCCCGTTCGCGGCGAGGGTCTCCTTGGCCGCCTGCGCCCGGCGATTGGCGAGGTCGACGAGATCGTCGTCCGTCACCAGCGTGTTCGTCAGCAGCAGGTTCTCCGTCTCCTGGAGCGGCAGCTCCTTGAGCATGCCCAGGAAGTTGCGCGGCCGGGGGAACTTCGCGGCCTTGTAGGCGCGGCGCAGGTATTTCTCGTACTCCGCCGGCTCGATCACCACGGCGTCGAGGGATGGCGCGGCGACGCCCTTGCGCGCGGTGTCCTTGAGCTTCTCGGCCTTGAGCTGCCGCTCGAAGCGCCGGCGGCGCAGGCTCTCGCGGTCGGCGACGGGGTCCGCGGTGCCCGCGATCTCCAGGCTCAGGCCGGGACGATCGACGAGCGCCGTGCGCAAGGCGTCGATCCGCTTGAGCCCCTCCGGCAACGGCGTCTCGCCGCCGGGCTCGAAGGGCACGAACGAGAGCTCCTCGCCGCCGCCGAAGAGCGAGCCGATGAGCGCGAACGGCGAGGTGACCGCCTTGACGATGATGTTGAGGATGATCTGCAGGATGATCCGGCCGACGCTGAACTTCGGATCGTCCAGCGAGCCCCCGATCGGCAGGTTGACGTCGATGACGCCGTTGCGGTCCTTGAGCAGCGCCACCGCCAGCGTGACCGGCAGCGACGTGGCATCGGGACTCTCGACCTTCCCGCCGAAGGTGAGCTGATCGAGGACGAGACGATTCTCGGCGCTGAGTTTCCGGTCCTCGACGCGATAGGCGACGTCGAAGCTCATCTTGCCCTTCTCGATGCCATAGCCGAGGTACTTGCCGGTATAGGGGGAGAAGGCGTTGAGCTCGATGTCCCTCACCGCGGCCTTGATATCGAGGAAGAGGTTCCCCGCCAGCGGGTTGATCTTGCCGCTGATCGTCAGCGGCGCCAGGTGGTTGAGTCGGCCGCGCACCTCGAGATCGCCGGTGGTGCCGGCTTGCGAGGAGAGCCCCGAGACGCTGCCGGCCAGGTCCGTCAGGAGCGCCGAGTAGTTGGGCTTGATGAACCGGTCCGAGAAGCTCACCGTGCCGCCCTGGATCGTCACGCGGGCGACCGTGACCGGGGCCGCGGGCTGCCCCGGGGCGGGCGGCAC
>DATDCY010000319.1 GCA_036524115.1 bacterium
GTGTCGGGATCGCCGGCCATGCCGGCGGGCCGGGGAGGGCGGGAGCATGAAAGTCTTCATCGTTGGCGGGACGGGTTTCGTCGGTGTGAACGTCGCCAACCGGCTGCGCGCGCGCGGCGACGAGGTCACGGTGCTGGGCCAGACGGCCGACCGCCCGCGCGGGCTGGAGGTCGCGGTCCCCGTGATCGGTGGCGATGCGCGCGTCGCGGGCGACTGGCAGGAGCGTCTGGCCGGGCACGACGTGGTGGTCAACCTTGCCGGCGCCTCGATCTTCCAGCGGTGGACCGCGGCGGCGAAGAAGGCCATCCGCGAGAGCCGCATCCTGACGACGCGCAACGTGGTGGACGCGCTGCCGGCGGGCGCCACGCTCGTGTCCACCTCCGCCGTGGGCTACTACGGCTTCCACGGCGACGAGGAACTGGGAGAGACGGACGCGCCGGGGGCGGACTTCCTCGCGCGGCTGTGCGTGGACTGGGAGGCGGAGGCGCGGCGGGCGGAGGCGCGCGGTGCGCGCGTCGTGATCACGCGCTTCGGCATCGTGCTCGGTCCCGGCGGCGGGGTGCTCGGCCAGATGGCGCCAATGTTCAGGCGCTATCTCGGCGGCCCGCTCGGATCCGGGCGGCAGTGGTTCTCGTGGATCCACGTGGAAGACCTGTTCGCCGCGATGCTCCACGTGACGGGGCGCGCGGGGGAGGGCGGCGCGTACAATTTCACGGCGCCGGCGCCGGTGACGAACCGCGAGCTGACACGGGAACTCGCCCGGGTCCTGCGCCGCCCGGCGTTCCTCCCCGCGCCGGCCTTCGCCGTGCGCCTCGTGCTCGGCGAGTTCGGCAATGTCATCCTCGAGGGCCAGCGGGTCCTCCCGCGCCGCCTGCTCGCCGAAGGCTTCCGCTTTGCCTACCCGACGATGGCCGCCGCGCTGGACAACCTCGCCCCGACGCTCTAGGGGCTGCCCCCGAAGCGACGCACGGGAACAAGACCCGGCGCACGCAACCCTGGAATAGTTTGCCTTGACAATGGGTTGCGGGGTGTCTACACTTCACCCTCTCATTGGAGCGGAAAAGCGCAAGGAGCCAGAAGATGATTGCCCAGAAGACGAAGATGGCGAAGAAGGAAGCGCTCGAGCGCAAGTGGTACGTCGTCGACGCGGACGGCAAGGTGCTCGGGCGGCTCGCGACGCGCGTGGCGCGGCTGATCATGGGGAAGGGAAAGCCTGACTGGACCCCCCATGTCGACTGCGGCGACCACGTCGTGGTGCTCAACGCATCGAAGATCAAGGTCACCGGCCGCAAGCTGACGGACAAGGTCTACCGGCACCACAGCGGTTACCCGGGCGGCCTCAAGGAGATCACCCTCGAGAAGCAGCTCGCGAAGAAGCCGGAGAAGGTCATCCAGGACGCGGTGCACGGCATGATCCCGAAGGGGCCGCTCGGCCGCCGGATGATCACGAAGCTCAAGGTCTACGCGGGGGCCGAGCACCCGCACGCGGCCCAGAAACCCCAGGCGATCTAGCGCGCCTGGCAAGCGAGGCGAAGGAGAGCACGAGAGCGATGGAAAGCACCCAGATCTACAGCACGGGCCGGCGCAAGACCGCCGTGGCGCGCGTCTGGCTCAAGCCGGGCAGCGGCGCGATCAGCGTCAACTCGCAGGAGGTCGCGGCCTATTTCCCGCGCAAGACCCTGCTCGCCATCATCCAGCAGCCCCTCGAGGCGGCCAACGCCGTCGGGCGCTACGACGTCGTCGCGACCGTCGAGGGCGGGGGGCTCTCGGGCCAGGCCGGCGCGGTGCGCCACGGCATCTCCCGCGCGCTCGTCTCGGGCGTGCCCACGGCGAAGGACACCCTGCGCCGGGGCGGCTACCTGACGCGCGACTCGCGCAAGAAGGAGCGCAAGAAGTACGGCCAGAAGGGCGCCCGCGCGCGCTTCCAGTTCAGCAAGCGCTAAAGCGTCGCCGCAGCTTCCGGGCGGGGGGAGAGGCCGAGGGCTTCTTCCCCCGTTTCTTTTTCCGCACGAGGAGGGCTTGAAGAGGATGGCGATCGAGGTCGGGATCATCGGGGCCAGCGGCTACACCGGCGGCGAGCTGCTGCGGCTGCTCTGCCGCCACCCCTCGCTGCGGGTCGCGTGGGCGACGTCGCGCCAGTACGCGGGCACGGCGGCCGGCGAGGTCTACCCGCACCTGCGGGACTTCAGCGACGTCGTGTTCAGCGCGCCGGACCTCGCGGCGATGCCCGCGGGCGTGCGCGGGGTCTTCGTCGCGCTGCCGCACGTCGAGGCCATGGCGGTCGTCCCGGGGCTGCTCGAGCGCGGCGTGAAGGTCGTGGACCTCTCGGCCGACTTCCGCCTGCGCGACGCCGGCGTGTACTCGCGCGCCTACGGCCACCCGCACGCGGCGCCGGCGCTGCTGGGCGAGGCGGTCTACGGCCTCACCGAGCACGCCCGGGAGCGGGTCCGCGCCGCCCGCCTGGTGGCCAACCCCGGCTGCTACCCGACGGCGACGCTGCTGGCGCTGCTGCCGCTGGCGCGCCGCGGCTGGCTCGCCGGCTTCGGGGCGATCGTTGACGCCAAGAGCGGTGTCTCGGGCGCCGGCCGCGGCCTCAAGCAGGGCAGCCTGTACTGCGAGGTCAACGAGGGGCTGACCCCGTACAACGTCGGGCGCCACCGCCACCAGCCGGAGATGGAGCAGGAGCTGGCGGCGGCCGCGGGGGCGCCGGTGGCGCTGACGTTCGCGCCGCACCTGGTGCCGCTGAGCCGCGGGATGGAGACGACGATCTACGTCGCGCCGCCCGCGGGCACCGGCCTCGGGGATATCTGCGCGGCGCTGCGCGAGGCCTACGCCGGCGAGGCCTTCGTCAAGGTCCTCCCCGACGGGAAGCTGCCGGCCGTGCGGGACGTCGCCGGGACGAACCTCTGCCGCATCGGGGCGACGGACGACCCGCGCGGCGGGCGCGTGGTGGTCGTCTCGGTGATCGACAACCTCGTCAAGGGTGCGTCGGGCCAGGCGCTGCAGAACATGAACCTCATGCTCGGCCAGGCGGAGACGGCCGGGCTGGACGCGCCGGGGCTGTTCCCCTAGGCCGCGGCGCGGGGCGGTGCAGGGGCGTCGCGTCTGCGACCGACTGCTCCAGCGGCGCACGATTCGAAGAGGGCTGGGGGGATATGGCATGAGAAAGCTCGGTCTGGTGTTCCTGGCGGCCGCACTGCTGGTGGGGCTCGCTGCGTGCCACAGCGGCAAGAGCGAACGCTACGACCCCGTCGGCACATGGGAACTGGTCTACTCCTGGAATCAGGGGCAGGTCCACATGATGGAGTGGCGCATCTTCGGGAACAACACGTTCCTCTCGAGCACCGGAAGCGGAGGGACGTGGACCTCGGACGGTGAGGTTGTCACGCTGGCAGCCGCGGACGGGACCGCATACAGGGGCGTGTTCGTGAACCACTCCGCCATCTCGGGAACGATGAGTTCTTCGCACGGCACGGGCACGTGGGATGCCGGCAGGACGAGCTGGGCCCCCTGACGCGCCGGGTGCAGGGGCAGTGTTCAGCGGTGCCTGCGGGCCCCGCCGCCCACGAAGGGGG
>DATDCY010000320.1 GCA_036524115.1 bacterium
CGCCGCCCGCGGCGGCGAGCAGCACGCACGAGGCCGCGGCGAACGCGACGCGCCGGCCCCCGAGGCGGCGAACCGTCATCGCACGCGCCCGCCGATCTGCAGCACGCTGCGCGGCGTGTAGCCGTTGACCTCGGGCTCGTACATGCGTTCGATCTTCGTCGACGGCACGACGAACTCTCCCTCGCACACCGCGCGCGCATAGTAGACGAAGCGGTAGAGAGTGCCCCGCCAGCCCCAGAGGTCCTGACGAAACGCCGCGACCCGGTCGTCTCGCAGCTCGAGGTGGTCGGGGACGAAGCGATAGTACCCCGCGGGGTCCCAGTAGAACCCCCAGAAGTCCTCGTCGCCGCGCTCCCGGCCCACGACGGCGTCGTTGTCGCGCGGCACGCCCTCCTCGCTCTTGAAGGCGGCGTTGATCGCGACCAGGCCCGCAGGCAGCGGATCGTCGAGCACCGTGAACTCCGAGCCCTGCTCCGGCGGCGAAAACTCGACGGTCACGCGCACGATGTCGCCAACGCGGATCGCGGCCGAGCCGTCCGCGTTCTCGATGCGCTTGACGATGCGGAAGCCGCCGTCGTTCCCGCGCGCGGCGTAATCGACCCGCGGGAAGGTCAGCGCCAGGCTGAAGAGCACCTCGCGGCTGGGGTCCGAGGAGAAGGTCACGGACGGGGATGCCAGGAATTCGGCGACGGGCACGCCCAGCTCGGCCGCCCCCCGCGCCGGGACCTCGAGGACGCGCTCCGCGCCCCCCGCGACGCGCACGGCCACGCGGTGCGGCGCCGCGTTCTCCGCCTCCGCGACGAAGTGGCGCCCGAGCGCGGCCAGCGCCCAGCCGGTGTCGCTGGTGCGACCCCAGCGCCCTTGCACATCCCGGCTCTCGAGGAGCTTGGCGGCGAGCGCGGCGCCGGCCGGGTCGCCCGGGAGCACGCGGTCGGCAAGCAGCAGCGCCATCGCGTCCGGCCTGTTCCGGCCGTTGAATCCGTAGTGGTAGTCGGAGCGCCCGCGCGGCGCCTCGAGCGCGGCGCGCGCCGCCATGCCCAGCTCGTCCGGGGGCATGAAGCCTCCGTACGAGGCGGCGAGCAGCGCGAGAATCCGCGGCTCCCACGCCTGCGTCCCCAGCCCCGCCCGGAACGGGGTGAAGTCCGACGCCTGCGCCTTCCCCAGCCGCGCCAGCAGGTAGAGCGCCATCGCCGCCCCCGCTTCCTCCGGCGGCTTGCGCAGGCGGTCCTCGCGCAGGTAGCCGGCAAGCCGCTGCAGCGCCTCCTCGGGCACCGCCATGCCCGCGTCCCGCGCCTCCGCCAAGGCCGTTGCGGCGTAGAACGTGCCCCAGGGGCTGGCCTCGCGGTCGCCCGGCCAGTAGCCGAAGCCGCCCGCGTCCGTCTGCATCGACAGCAGCCGCTCGACCCCCTTGGCCAGGAACGGATCGGCCTCGTCGGCCGCGATCCCCGGGACCATCCCCTTCGAGAGGATCCCGCGCAACGCCGCCAGAGGCAGCACCCCGGATGCTGTCTGCTCGATGCAGCCGTACGGGTACTGGAGCAGGTAGCGCAGGCCCGCCGTCATCCGCAGGAACGGCGAGCCGGAGATCGCGATGACGGCCGTGGTCTCGCCGAGCAGGTCGCGGTCTGCGACGATGGCCCGCACCTCGGACGGGAGCGACGGGACGAGCGAGGACTCGCCCTTCACGCTTCCGTACCACACCTGCTGCCCCCGCACGTGGCCGCTGCGCACGGGAATGGTGTGCTCCACCGCGTCTGCGTGCGCCCCGAACCTGCCCACAAAGCGCACGCGCGCCTCGCCGGAGCCCTCGGCGCTCCCCGCCACCGCAACATCGGCGCGTTCCCTGGCCGTGAGCGGATAGCTGCGACGCCCGACCGTGAGCACGAGCGGCCCCTCCGCGGCGAGGGCGAAATCCATCACGTCGCTCTCGTCCGTCCGGTTGAAGGCTCCGACAGTGAATCGAAAGCGATCCCCCTTCGTGAAGATCCGCGGCAGGCCGGCCTCGAGGGAGAAGGGCTTGGAGACGCGCAGTGTGCGTTCCGCGGTGCCGAAGGCGCTGCCGGCATCACACGCCACCACCGTGACGCGGAACGCCGTCATCTGGTCAGGCAGCGCGAAGCGCACCTGCGCCCGTCCTTCCGCGTCCGTCGCGAGCGCCGGGTTCCAGTAGGCCACGGGCTTGAAGAGCCGCCGCGTCTCGAGCGCCGTCCCCTCCCCTTCGCCGCCCCCGGTGAGCGCTTCGGCGCGCACAGCCCTGAACGGCGTCTGCGGGATGAGGAACCGGCGCGTGTCGCTGAGGAAGATGCCGAGCGGCAGGTCGAAGCGCGTGATGCCCGCGACGTCCGGCGCGCGGTGCCCGGTGAGCGCGAGCACGGACTCGTCCACGACGGCGACCGCCAGCTCGGCGCGCACGCCACGGCCGCTCTCGCCCCTGACCGCGAGCGCGAGCGTCACCTCGCCGCCAGGCTGCGCCTCCAGCTCCTGCTTCACGCCGGGGGCGATCTCGACCGACAGCGACGCGGGCAGCTTCACGACGGGCAGGTTGGCCACGCCGTGGAGAAATGCCGGCACGCCCTCGTCGATCCGCCCCGTGTAGACCGGGAACGGACCCCGCGGGACGGTGCCGACAAGCGAGGCGTAGACGTTCGGCGCGCTCGCGTCCGTGAGCTCCACCTGCAGCTCCGGAAGCTCTCCCTTGGTCCGCAGCACCTTCGCCGAGAGCACCGCCTGCCGCTCGATTGTGAACAGCCACGCGGCCGCCCGCTGGCGCGCCCCGGCCCGCAGGCGCGCAGTCTGTCCGGGGCGGTAGCGCGGCCGGTCCGTCGAGAGCGGGATGCGCGTGAGGCCCTGCTCGCGCCCCTGCTGCTCGTCCCAGCGCTCCCAGCCAACCTGGAAGCGCGTGGCCGAGGAGCAGACGCTCCGGTCGTCGGCCCGGTGGCTGAACCGCACCAGGTACTCCCCCCAGCCGTCGAAGCTCACCTCGAAGACGGCCCGCCCGTCGCGGATCGGCACCTCGGCGGTCCGGGCGCGCTTCCAGACCTGCTCGCTGACCCAGTAGTCGTTGCCGGCGAGGTTGCGCTTGCGGTAGTACGTCCAGCTGCGCCGCAGGACCTCGGCCGTGAGCGTGCCCTCGCGCACGCGCTCGCCGCCCGCGTCGACCAGGACCGCCGTGACCCGCTGCTCCTCCCCGGCCACCACGTCCTTCGCGTGCGAGGCGATCCCGATCTGCGGTCCGGTCTCGGGCCGCCAGGTCTCGGTCGCCGAGGCCGCGCGACCGTCGAAGTCCAGCACCGCCGCGGACACGACGAACGTGCGCTCGCCCGCGAGCACTTCCGCGGAGACCGGGAACTCGAGCGTGAGGCGCCCGTCGGCGTCGAGGAACGCCTCCCCCGACTCCAGGGGCGCCGTGGCGGCCCCGCCCTCCTCCATCTCGTGGCCGAAGACGTAGTCGTCCCAGCCCTTGACGCGGTGCGCGGAGGGACCGTACGCGAGCTGCCAGCGCACGCGACCGTTCTTCACCGGGCCGCCGGCGTAGTAGCCGCCCTCCACCGTGACGGCGAGGAAGGTCGCCTCGACGGGACGGCCGGTGAAGGTATCGTCCGTGCGACGGCGCGCCGCGAAGCTCAGGCGCGCGAAGTGACGCGGCGGCACGAACTCCTCGACGCGGAAGGTCGCGGTCGCCGGCGGGCCCCCGGCCGGCCGCAGCTCGACGCGGTACTCGCCCAGCGGCGCCGACGCGGGCAGGGACGCCTCCAGGGCCGCCGTGCCGAACTCCGAGAGCACGGCGGGCGCTTCCCGGACCCGACGGCCTCGCGAGTCGGTGATCTCGAAGGTGCACCGTGCGCCGACGGGGGGAACCACCTTCCCGTCCCGGAAGAGCCGGACGATGCCCTTGACGAACACGGTCTCGCCCGGGCGGTACGCGCCGCGCTCGGTGAAGACCACCGCGTTCGCCGGCTCGGGGCGCTCGGTGACCGCGCTCGTCTGGCGGATGCCGGGGACGGTGACGGCGCTGTGCGGCCCTTCGGGGACGGCCTGCACCGCGGCGTCGTCCGCGGTCACGGCGGCCACCGCCTGCAGCCGATAGCCCTCGGGCGCGACCGTGCGCGGGCGCACCTCGGGGCGGTCCGCCGTACCCGCGTAGGAGAAGCCTTCCTTGGCGCCGGCGGGAATGGCGAGCAGCCCGTCGCCGTCCGTCCTGCCGGCGTGGAAGAGCACCCGGTCCGCCGTGAAGCCGGCGACCTCGACGCCCCCGACGGGAAGACCGGTCTCCAGCGAGGTGACCCAGACCAGGGTCGCCGCGCTCCCGGCAAGGCAGGTGATCCCCAGATCGGTCACGTTGAAGAGCGCGGGCTTCGTCTCGGCCGAGCCGCCGACGGCGTTGTCGCGCAGCCGCGCCAGCAGGATCTTTCCCGTGCCGCGCTCCGGGCGCTGCGAGAGCGGGATGGAGAACGACCGCTCCTCGTTGGCCGGGCCCGTGGTGTCGAACAGGTCGCGGCGCGTCCCGCGCCCCGACAGGAAGCGGCGGAGTGGGTCGCCGTCCGGGATCGCCCCGTCGAGCGCCGCGACGAGACGGGCGGCGGCCGCAACCCGATCGGCCCAGGCGCCCTCGCCCTGCGACAGCGCGGCTGCCGGCGAGAGCTGCAGCGTCTCGAGCAGGGTCGATCCCACGTTCACGACGTCGAAGTGGACGAGCTGCCGGCTCGAACGCTCGATCACCGAGCCGACACCGGAGAACAGCAGCGCCGGCGCCTTGTCCGGGAAGAGCACCTCCTTGAGCGTCTCGGTGTACGGCGTGCCGTCTCCCGCGACGAAGCCGCCGGAGAACTTCAGGACGTAGCGCGTGCCGTGCCGGAAGGAGCCGCGGAGGACCAGTGTGTCAGGCTCGCCGCTCCACGTAACGTGAAAGGAGGGAGGGGGCGGCACGATCCGCAGGTGCTCGTGCGCGGCCTGCCGGTCAACCGGGCGCGTGAACCTGACGGTGACGGACTGCTCGGCGAGGTTGGGAGCGATCGCGCGGATGGTGAACGCATCGCCCGGCGCCTGGCCCGGGGCCGGTCGCCCTGCGGGCGCGGCGGCGCCCCCGGGAAGGGGCTGGGCGGCCGCAGCCGCCCCGAGGACCATCGCCAGTACCGCACCTGCGACCGCGGTGGACCACCGTGCGCCACGGACACGTGACATCTCGCCGCTCCTTTCGCCCGCCCGACGGGCCGCTCTCGTGCGCTCTCGACAATCCTCCCCGTTCCCGTTGCATCGTTCGCACCGGGGCACACCCGGTGCCGCGCCACCGCGGGCCCGTCCACGTGGGCATGTTCGAGGGGCGCGGGACGACCCGCGCAGCACGAAAGCGGGTCCGTCGCCAGGATTCTGGCGATGCCCGAGGCTCCCGTCAATGTCCGGCGACGAGTCCCTTCACGGTCCTCACGATCGCCGCGGCCGAGATGCCCTGGTGCTCCAGCAGCTGCGCCGGCGTGCCGCTGCGCGGCATCTCGCGCACCGCGAGCGAGACCACCGGCGTGGGGCTGACGGTGAGCGCCATGCGCACCGCCTCGCCGATGCCGCCTTCCGGGACGTGGTCCTCGACCGTCACGATCGCCCCCGTCTCGGTCGCGGCCGCGGCGAGCGTGGCGACGTCGATGGGCTTGACGCTGTAGAGATCGACGACGCGCACCGCAATGCCTTCGCGCGCCAGCGCGCGTGCACCGCCAGCGCCTCGTGCAGGGTGATGCCTGCGGCGACCAGCGTCACCGGGGCGGCGCGGGCGCGGGGTCGGCGTCCACCGCCCACAACTCCCTCCCGTGGACGCCGTCGTCCGCCCGGAAGTACAGGCGGGAGCCAACGGCGGCCATTCCGCCCGGCCGCAAGTCGAGCGCGCTGCCTGACCCGGGTCGAATGTCCTGGACCATGTGCGTGCCCAGGGTCGTGCCGTCGCTCTGCCAGAGTTCGCTGCCGTTGACGGCGTCCCCCCTCACGAAGAACAGGATGCCGCCCGCACCCTTCAGACTGCTCGGGCCGGGCCAGAACACGGAGTACGGGAAGCCTTTGACCAGGACGGTGCCCTCGGGCGTTCCGTCTGTCCGCCACAAATCCCTGCTCGCCCCCCCGGTCACGAAATAGAGCGTGCCGGCGACGTCCGCGTATTGCCAGACGTCGAATTTGTTGCCGAGCGTGTCGCTGACCGTCGTGGTGCCTGCCCAGGTCCCGTCGCTCTTCCAGAGCCTCGCAGAGGTGCCGTCGCAGGCATCGAAGAAGAGCAGCTTCCCCGAGACGGTCAGACGACCGAGGTACCAGTCCTCCGCGCCGGGATGGCCGTCCCTGACGCGATGCGTACCCGTCGCCGATCCGTCCGAAACCCACAGTTCCCGTCCCTGGCGCGCGTTTGTGGCGGCGAAGAACAGCTGCTGCCCGACGACCGTGAGATCCCGCGGATTGGAGCTGCCTGCGCCCGGGAAGATGTCCTTGAGTCGCACGGTCCCCGCCGCAGAGCCATCGCTCTTCCACAGTTCCTCTCCGCGTAGCCCATCGTTGGCAGAGAAATAGAGCTTGCTGCGAAAGACGCGGAGGCCGATGGGCCGGGAACTTGCCGGGCCAGGCCAGAGGTCCCTGACGCACGTCGTGCCGGCAGCGGTGCCGTCGCTCCGCCACAGTTCGTGGCCTCGGCTCGCATCCCTCGCCACGAAGTACAGGATGCCGCCCAGGGCGACCAGGCTCCTTGGATTGGACCCGCCCGCGCCCGGGGCGATGTCCCGCACCAGCGTCGTTCCCCCTGGCGTGCCGTCGGTCTTCCAGAGTTCCCGGCCGTGCACCCCATCGTCCGCGGTGAAGAAGACACTCCCGCCCACGTTCGTCATGTTCTGCGGCGAGGAGCTGCCGCTGCCGCGCCAGACGTCCTTCACGAGGACCGTGCCCGCGACCGTGCCGTCGCTCCGCCACAGTTCCCGGCCGCCGGAGCCGCGGTCCGCGCCGAAGTAGAGCATGCCGCCAACGTCCGTCAGCTCGTCGGGGTCGGAACCCGGCGTCAGCAGGTTGATGTCCCGCACCAGCATCGTTCCCTGCGTCGTGCCGTCGCTCTTCCAGAGCTCGTCGCCGTGGCCGAGATCGGCGCCCGCGAAGAACGCCGTGTTGTTGACGCACGCCAGTGCCTTGAAATTCTGCCTGTAGCCCAAAGCCGACCGGACGCTTTTGAGCCGGACCGTGCGGGCCACGCTTCCGTCGCTCCTCCAGAGCTCGCTTGGCGTCCCCGGCAGCCCGTGGACCGAGAAGAAGAGGGTGCCGCAGGAATCCGTGAGGCCCGAGGCGTCCTCCGTGGGATCCCCGGGTTTGAGAAGCGGCAGCGTGCCCGCACTCGTCCCGTCGCTCACCCACAGCTCCGAGGCGCCCCCGACGAAGAACAGCTTTCCCGACGAAGGCGTCAGCTCGTGCGGGGGCTGCGTGTCCGCCACCTTCGGAATCCGCGTGACCAGGCGGGTGCCTTCAATATATCCGTTTGTCTTCCACAGTTCGTAGCTCCGGGAAAAGAAGAAGAGCGTCCCCCCGACGACCGTCAGGTTCCTCGGGCCGAGATGCGGCAGGTTCCCGCCGAACGTGGTGAAGGGCGCCGTCCCCGCGGCGGTGCCGTCGCTCCGCCAGACTTCGTTCCCGCCTCCCGGGGCGCGGGTGACGAAATAGACCGCACCCTTGAACACGGTCAGCCATTGGAGCGCCGGAGGGAGCGGCCCCGACGACGGCGACCAGACCAGGGAGGTGCCGGCGGGCGTTCCGTCGCTGCGCCACAGTCCGAAGCCGGAGCCGTCATAGACAGTGAAAAAGAGAACGTCGTTGCAGACCCTCGGGTACGGCTGCACCCCTCCATTGGGGCCGGGCCAGGTATCCGCGACGAGCGTGGTCCCCGCCGCCGTGCCGTCCGTCGTCCACAGCTCTCGGCCGTGGACCCCGTCATCGGCGAGGAAAAAGATCCGGCCCTGTGCGATCGCGAAGCCCCCCGGACTGGAGCTCCGGGGACCCGGGAAGATGTCCGCGACCAAGACCGCGTTGCCGGGCGTGCCGTCGGTCTTCCACAGCTCCGCTCCATGCTCGGCGTCGCTCGCGACGAAGTAGAACGAGCCCTGATGTTCCCCGAGAACGTAGGACGAGCCCGGAGACGCGGGACCGAGGTCCGCCGGGAACGTGCCGTCACGGGTGCCGTCGCTGCTCCACAGCCGCCGGCCGTTCACGCCATCGTCGGCGGAGAACAAGAGTCGTCCCTGAAAGTCGATTCCGCCGTACGGATAGGAGTCCAGCGTCGTCGCATTGACGTCCCTGACGAGAAACGGCGCGCCAGTCGCCGCATGCGCGGCGCCCGGACAAAGCAGCGCGGACACCACGGCGACGACCAGAAGCGGGCGCATCGCGAAGCATTCTGGCGATGCCGGCGCCCCCCGTCAATGTCCGGCGACGAGTCCCTTCACGGTCCTCACGATCGCCGCGGCCGAGATGCCCTGATGCTCGAGCAGCTCCGCGGGCGTGCCGCTGCGCGGCATCTCGCGCACCGCGAGCGAGACCACCGGCGTGGGGCTGCCGCTGAGCGCCATGCGCACCGCCTCGCCGATGCCGCCTTCCGGGACGTGGTCCTCGACCGTCACGATGGCGCGCGTCTCGGATGCGGCCGCGGCGAGGGTCGCCTCGTCCAGCGGCTTGACGCTGTAGAGGTCGATCACGCGCACGGCGATGCCTTCGCGCCCCAGCGCCGCGTGCGCCGCCAGCGCCTCGTGCAGGGTGATGCCTGCGGCGACCAGCGTCACGGCATCAGACGGGCCGGCGCGCAGCACCTTGGAGCCGCCGATCGGAAAGACCTCGCCTGGCCCGTAGAGCAGCGGCGTGGCCGCGCGCGTCGTCCGCAGGTAGACGACGCCGCGGTGGCGCGCGGCCTCCTCGACGAGCCGCTCGGTGGACATGGCGTCGGCGGGATAGAGCACGACGCTGCCGTGGATTGCCCGGAAGAGCGCGATGTCCTCGAGCCCCATCTGCGACGAGCCGTCCTCCCCGATCGAGACCCCCGCGTGCGAGCCGCAGAACTTCACGTTGCCCCCGGAGGAGGGGGTCATGCGGATCTGGTCGGCGGCGCGGCTCCAGAAGGCCGCGAACGTCGATGCGAACGGGACCCGTCCGCGCAGCGCGAGCCCGAGCGCGGCGCCCGCCATGTTCTGCTCGGCGATGTACATCTCGAAGAAGCGCTCCGGGTGCGCCGCGGCGAAGACCTCGGCGTACGTCGAATTGCCGACCTCGCCGTCGAGCACGACCATGTCCGGAATGGCCGGGAAGAGCCGCGCGAGCGCGTTGCCATAGGCGCGGCGCGTCGCGACCGCGACGTCCGGCGGGTACGCCGGCGGCGGCACCGGCGCGGCCTCCCGGCGGGGCGGGGCGACGCCGGGCGGCTTGCGCGGCGCGCCCCGCAGCGTGCGGTCGACAGGGCCCAGCTCGGCGAGCGCCCGCTCGAGCTGCTCGCGGCTCAGCGCCTTGCCGTGCCAGCCGTCGCGGTCCTCCACGAACGAGACGCCCTTGCCCTTGACCGTGGCCGCGATGACCATGGTCGGCCGCCCCTGCGCGGCGAGCGCCCGCTCGTAGGCGGGCAGGATCTGCCCCAGGTCGTGCCCGTCGACCACGATCGTCTCCCAGCCGAACGCGGAGACGCGCCGCTCGTAGGCTGCCGTGTCGCGCCCGTACATGGTCTCGCCGCGCTGGCCGAGGCGGTTGACGTCGAGGACGGCAATCAGGTTGTCGAGCTTCTCGTGAGCCGCGAGCTGCAGCGCCTCCCACTGCGAGCCCTCGGCCATCTCGCTGTCGCCGAGCAGCACCCAGGTGCGGTACGGCAGCCCTTCGATGCGGCGCGCGTTCAGCGCCATGCCGACGCCGATCGGCAGGCCCTGGCCGAGCGAGCCGGTGGCCGCCTCGGTGTACGGGAAGGCGAGCGTCGGGTGCCCCTCGAGGCGGCTGCCGAACCTGCGCAGCGTCAGCAGCTCCTCCTCGGTCACCGCGCCCGCGGCCGCCCAGAGGGCGTAGAGCAGCGGCGAAGCGTGCCCCTTCGAGAAGATCAGGCGGTCGTTGTCCGGGGCGGCCGGTCGCGCGACGTCGTAGCTGAATGCGCCGCCAAAGACGAGGCCGGTCATCAGGTCGGCGGCCGAGAGCGACGAGGTCGGGTGGCCCGAGCCGGCGGCCGTCGTCGAGACAAGGATGTAGTAGCGCACAAGCGCGGCGAGGCGCTCGAGGCGCTCGCGGTCGGTGCCGTTCTGCATGGCTGCCTCCGCGCGAACTAGTGCCCCAGCTCCGTCCAGACGTCCACGTCGCCGCCGCCGCGGCAGCCGGCCCGGCCGGACGCGGCGCGAAAGACCACCTCGGCGACCTCCGAAGGGGGCCGCCCCTGGTAGCCCGAGAGGCGGGTGGACGTTTCGTCCGGATTGACGCAGCAGATCCGCAGGCGGCGCTCCTCCGCGGCGAGCGCCTGCGTGAATCCGCGGACCCCGAACTTGGTGCCGCAATAGGCCGCCATCCCCGCGTAGGCCGTCTCCCCCGCGGCGCTGGCGACGTTCACGATCGCCCCGCGCACGAGCGGCAGGAACGCGTGGGTGACCCGCATGAGCCCCTCGAGGTTGGTGCGCACCTGGCGCTCGATGTCGCGCGCCGTCTGCTCCCGGAAGGGGACGAACCGGCCAACCCCGGCGTTGTTGACCAGCACGTCGACGAAGCCGAAGCGCGACCGCACCCGGCGCGCCAGCGCCCGGACGCTCGCCGCGTCGGTCACGTCGAGGCGCGCGAGCAGGGCCTGGTCCGCGCCGAGCTCGAGACAGCGCCGCTCGGCCGCCTCGCCGCGCCCCTTCCCCCGGCAATACGTGAGGACGATCCGCGCCCCCGCGCCGGCGAAGCGATACGCGGTCTCCCTGCCGATGCCCGAGCTCGATCCGGTGACGAGAACGACTTTGCCTTCCATGCGACCTCCCCGGGCTTGAAAAGCAGGCGGCAGCGACCGCCCGCGGCCATTGCCGACAATCTAGGGCGCGCGGGCCGGACCGACAACCGGATGCCGCCGCGATGCGGCTAGGCGCCGGAACGCGCTTGTGCTAGAAGCAAGGCGCTCGGGTGACGTTGGACAACGGCGCACGGGGTCCGGTGCGGAGGAGGGTCGCGATGAGCGGCACGTCGATCGGCGTTGTGGTCGTGGGTGCGCTGGCTCTGGGCCTGTGCGGGACGGCGGCGGCCGAGATGAAGGACGTCAAGGGCGCCAAGGAGCCGACGCTCTTCTCGCGGATGCCGAATTACAGGATCGCCCAGTACACGGAGCGGGAGTTCGACGGCTTCAAGTTCCGGGTGACGCAGGCGGGCAAGGAAGTGCAGCAGAACGTCGAGGGCCGTCTCTCGTTCTGGAAGCTGGTCTTCGACAAGTCCGGCGGCGCCGCCCAGCCGGGCAAGCTGCAGATCCTGAGGAACTACCAGGCCGCCGCCGAGAAACTGGGCGGCACGGTCGTCTTCGAAAACCCGAACCTGACGACCCTGCGGGTGACGAAGGACAAGAGCGAGGTCTGGGCGGAGGTGGCGTCGGTCGCGACCGGCTCCGAGTACACCCTGCGGGTCATCGAGAAGGAAGCGATGAAGCAGGATGTGGTCGCGGACGCGGAGGCGCTGCGCGAGGGCCTCGCCGCCGCCGGCCACGTGGAGCTGCAGGGCGTCTTCTTCGACACGGGCAAGGCGACCCTCAAGCCCGAGTCCGAGGCCGCGCTCAAGGAGATCGCGAAGATGCTCCAGCAGTCCGCCGGCGTGAAGGTCTGGGTGGTGGGCCACACCGACTACGTCGGAGCGGCGGACTCGAACCTGGCGCTCTCGGCGGCGCGTGCCGCATCCGTCGCGAAGTACCTCACGGCGACGCTCGGCATCGACGCGAAGCGCCTCGGCTCCTTCGGGGCCGGCCCCTATGCGCCGGTGGCCTCGAACGCCGCCGAGGAGGGCCGCGCCAGGAACCGGCGGGTCGAGCTGGTCGTCCAGCCGTAGGCCCGCGCGGCGCCGGCGCCGGCACCGCGGCTTCCGGCAGCGCTGCGAGATCGCCGGGCCGGCGCGATACGGGGTTGACAGCGTCGTCCTCGTCGCGCTACATTCTGTGCATATGCACACAATACGGACAGGCGATGTCGCCGCGGACTGAGAAGCCGCGGCGCTGCCGTTGCACCTTCCGCGGGACAGGATACCGCCCCGTCGGGGTGCCGGCCTGCGGGGAGCGTGTTCCGCTCCATCGCGACGAGCTGGAGGCGCTGCGCCTCTGCGACGGAGAGGGCCTGACGCAGTCCGCGGCGGGCGCCCGCATGGGCGTCTCGCGCGGCACGGTGCAGCGCATCCTCGCGGCGGCCCGCAACAAGGTGGCGACGGCACTCGCCTGCGGCCGCGCCCTGGTCTTCGAGCGACGCCCCGGGCGCCGCAACGAAAGGAGAACACGATGACCCGACGCACCATCCCGATGACACTGCTCGCCCTCCTCCTCGGCGCCTCCGCCGCCCTCGCCGCCGGCGCGCAGCCGGCGCCGCAGAGCACGGCCGAGCTCAAGACCGCGATCGGTTCGAAGAAGACCCCCGTCATCGTCTTCTTCATGAACCCCTACGGCATGCCGTGCAACGCGCAGAACGCGATCCTCCTGGACCTGCAGGAGGCCCGCAAGAAGGACTTCCAGATCGCCTACGTGCGCACCGACCGGCCCGCGGACCAGCAGGCGTTCTACGACTACGGCGTGCGCAGCCTCCCCGCGCTCGTGCTGGTGAGCAGGGGCGGCCTCATCAAGCGGGTCTTTCCCCCGGGGATCCAGAAGGCGGACATCCTCGGCGCCGCGCTCGACGGGGTCAGGGATTGACCCCTCCCCCGGTAGGGCTGGCGCAGGCCGTCGCCGCCGGGGCGACGAGCGTCCTCTCCTCCTGTTTTCTCCCCGTCCTGCCCGTGCTCGTCGGCGGCGCGGGTGGACGCGGCGCCCGGCGCCCGGCGGCGCTGGCGCTCGGCCTCGCCCTCGCCTTCCTGCTGATGGGTGTCCTCTCGTCACTGCGGGGCGACCTGCTCGTGGGTCGCACGCGTCTGCTCGAGGTGGCGGGGACCGGGGTCATCGCGCTCGTCGGCCTCCTCGGTCTCGCGGCCGCTCCCGCGGCATCCGGGGCCGCGCGGCGCGGGTGGGCCACGGCCTTGGGAACAGGGGCGGCGGGCGGCGCGGCGATGGGCCTGTCGCTCGGCCTGACCTGGGTGCCCTGCATCGGGCCGGCGCTTTCCGAGATCCTCGGCGCGGTCGGCTCTCCCGGGACCACTGCGCGCGGGGTCCTCCTGCTCGGGGCCTATTCGCTCGGCCTCGCCGTGCCCCTGCTGGCCGTGGCCTTCGCCGCGCACCTGCCGCTGCGCCGGCTCGCCCGCGGCGTCGCCGGGGAGCGGTTCGTCCGCGTCGGGTCGGCGGCCGTCCTGCTCACCTACGGAGCCTGCCAGGCCGTCCACGGCAACCTCGCCTACTAGCCGCCGCTGCTCTTCTCTTCCAACGGCCTGTCGCCGCGATGCAGCGAGCCCGCGCCTTCACCCCCTCACCTTCCAGATGCCCATCATCCGCCGCAGGAGAATGATCTCCCCGAGGTGATACGCCAGGTGGTCCGCCGCGAGCGCCACCAGCCGTCCCACGGTCCAGCCTTCCATCCACGGACGGGACTGCGAGAGGTCGACCGCGGGGTCTTCCACCAGGGCGGCCATCGCCTCCAGGTCCGCCTTGACGGCGGCGACGCTCCGCCGCCACGACCCCGGCGCTGGGGGCCGGGGGTCGGACGGCCAGAAGCCCTGCGGCCAGGCGGGAGAGCGGTAGGTGGAATCCACGATCGTCTTGACGAAGTCGGACTGGACCGCGCGGATGTGCTCCAGGAGCATCCACGCGCTGTAAGGCGCCCCCTTGGGCACCGCGCCGCGCCGGTCGACCGGGAAGCCGGCCACCGCGGCGTCGAACGGCGGGTGCGAGACCCTGCCCCGCAGCAGGTCCGCCCACTGCTTGCGGAGATACACTTCCCTCGGCGACTGCCTGGCCATGATGGTGCCTCCTTCGCTGATGCGTCCTTCAGCCGTCGGCCGTCCGTTTCCCTGAAGATACGTCGGCGTTCGCCCGTTGGGCCGGCGGGGCTGGAATCCTTGACGCGGCGTGCCGGCATCCCCATATTGCCTGAATGATCGTAGTTTCGCGGGCAATGGCCCTTGTCTCGCTCCTCGGCGCAGGGGGGCTCGACCGGCTGCAGCGGCTCGGCCGCGCCGGAATCTTCTTCTGGCGCGCCCTGGCGCGGGTCTTCGTGCCGCCGCTCGCGCCGGCGAAGCTCCTCGTCCAGGTCTCGACGATCGGCGCACGCTCCCTGCTCGTGATCTGCCTCACCGGCGCCTTCACGGGCATGGTCCTCGGCCTGCAGGGGTACTACACCCTGGTCAAGTTCGGCTCGGAGGGCCTCCTCGGCGCCGCGGTGTCGCTGTCGCTGATCCGCGAGATGGGCCCGGTGCTGACCGCGATCATGGTCACGGCGCGCGCGGGCTCGGCGATGGCCGCGGAGATCGGCATCATGCGGATTGGCGAGGAGATCGACGCGCTCAAGACCATGGACATCGACCCGATCCGCTACCTGGTCAGCCCGCGCATCGCGGCCGCCGCCGTCAGCTTCCCCCTGCTGACCGCGATCTTCGACGTGGTCGGCATCGTCGGCGGCTACCTCACCGGCTCCCTGCTGCTCGGCCTCAGCTCCGGCACCTACTTCTGGCGCGTCGAGGAGAGCGTCGAGATGAAGGACGTCACCGGCGGGTTCATCAAGGCGGTG
>DATDCY010000321.1 GCA_036524115.1 bacterium
CCTCGCGCTCGGCCGCGGCGAGCGTGCCGGCGATCGTCGCGCCCGCGGCGTTGCGGTGCCCGCCGCCGCCCCAGCGCGCGGCGAGCGCGGCGACGTCGATCGCCCCCTTGCTGCGGAAGCTCAGGCGGACCGTGCCCGCCGTGACCTCCTTGAAGCAGACCGCGAGCACCGCGGTGTCCAGCGAGCGCGGATAGCCCGCCCACTCCTCGCTCTCGGCGGGCGAGGCGAGGGAGGCCAGCAGGCGCCGCGGCAGCGTGATCCAGGCGATCCGGCCGCCGGCGGCGCGGCGCAGGCCCGCCAGCGTCTGCCCGAGGGCCCGCAGCGTCTCGTAGGGGACGGACTCGTAGACCGCCTGCGCTATGCCGGCCGTGTCGATGCCGGTGCCCACCAGGGCGCTGGCGATCCGGAAGGCGCGCGGCGTGGCGTTGCCGTGGCGGAACGAGCCGGTGTCGGTGAGGATCCCGGTGTAGAGGGCCGTGGCGATGTCCCCGTCGGCGCGCACGCCGAGTCCCGCCGCGAGCCCGTGGACGATCTCCGACGTCGAGCAGGCGTCCGGCACGACCCAGTTGAGGTCGCCGAACCCGGGGTTCGTCGCGTGGTGGTCGATGTTCACCACCGGCAGCGGCGGGCGCGGGTCGAGCAGGCCGCTGGCGCGGCGCGCATCCCCGCAGTCCAGGACGATCACCGCGCGGTAGCGCCGCCAGTCGCGCGGGCGTCGGTCGGTGATCGCGTCGGCGCCGGGGAGAAACCGGTACACGCGGGGCACCGGGTGGCTGTTCACGATGTCCGCGTCCGCGCCGCGGCGGGCGAGGATCAGGCGCAGGGCGCACTGCGAGGCGACCGAGTCGCCGTCGGGGTTGACGTGGCTCGTGAGCAGGAACCGTCCGCCGCCGCGCAGCAGCCTGAGGATCGCGGCGCGGTCGCGCCTCATGCTCCGCCCTCCGTGTCGCCGGGACCGCCTTCGCCCTCCCCGCCGCCCGGGGCGCCGCCGTCGCGCTCGCGCTTGAGCTGGTCGAGGACCTCGGCGATGTGCACGCTGTGGGCGATCGAGCGGTCGTGCACGAAGCGCAGCTCCGGGATCCGCCGCGCCTGGATGCGGTGCATCAGCTCGCCGCGGATCATTCCCGCCGCGTGGCGCAGCGCCTCGAGGGTGTCCGGCGCCTGCGCCTCGTCGAGCAGGCTGACGTGGATCTTCGCGCTGCGCAGGTCCTCCGTCGTCTCCACGCGCGTGAAGCTGACAAAGCCGATGCGCGGGTCCTTGAGCCCGTGCTGGACGATGTCCGAGAGCTCCTCGAGGAGGAGCTTGTTGAACCGCTCGCTGCGCCGGTACTGTTTCACCGCGTTGCCCCCCCTAGAGGATCTCGACGCTCACGTCCTCGACGCTCGCGAGGTTGAGCCCCTCGACGAACGTCGCGACGTGCGCCAGCGTGCGCTCGACCATGTCGCGGTCCTTGTTCACGCAGGCCACCCCCAGCGTCGCGCTCTGCCAGAGGTCGAGGTCGTCGACCTCGGCTATCGAGACGTTGAAGCGGTTGCGCACGCGGTCCTTGATGCTCCTGAGCACCTGTCGCTTCCCCTTGAGGTCGTGGTTCTCGGCGATGGCGAGCCCGATGGTGCAGATGCCGACGACCATGCCCGTGCGCCGCCGCCCGCCCCGTCAGGCGCCCCTAGGCGAGCGTCGGCGCGACCTGCACCTGGGTGAAGGCTTCGATGACGTCGCCCTTCTTCAGGTCGTTGAAGTTCTCCACCGAGATGCCGCACTCGTAGCCGGCGGCGACCTCGCGCACATCGTCCTTGAAGCGGCGCAGCGAGCCGATCTTGCCGGTGTAGACCACGATCCCGTCGCGGATGACCCGCACCTCCGCGGTGCGGGTGACCTTGCCGTCGAGCACGCCGCAGCCGGCGACCGTGCCGATCTTCGGGACCTGGAAGAGCTCGCGCACCTCGGCGCGGCCGAGGACCTCCTCCTTGAAGGTCGGCGCCAGCATGCCGGCCATGGCCTTCTTGATGTCCTCGGTCACCTGGTAGATGATCCCGTAGAAGCGCATGTCGACCTGCTCGCGGGCGGCGATCGCCGCGACCTTGGGCTCCGGCCGGACGTTGAAGCCGATGACCACCGCGTTGGAGGCCGCGGCGAGCAGGATGTCCCCCTCGTTGATCGTGCCGACGCCCTTGTGGATGACGCGCACGCGCACCTGCTCGCCCGAGAGCTTCTCGAGCGCGTCGGTCAGCGCCTCGACCGAGCCCTGGACGTCGCCCTTGACGACGATCGGCAGTTCCTTCGTCTCGCCCTCGGCGACCCGGCTGAAGAAGTCCTGGAGGCTCACCCGCGGGCGGGCGACGACCTCCACCCGGGTCTTCTGCTCGCGCATCGCGACGATCTGGCGCGCCTTGCGCTCGTCGGCGACCACCTGGAAGGACTCGCCCGGCGCGGGCACGCCGGAGAGGCCGAGGACCTCGACCGGCGTGGACGGCGGCGCCTCGCGCAGGGCCTCGCCCGCCTCGTTGTAAATCGCGCGGACCTTGCCGGACTGCACGCCCGTCACGAAGAAGTCGCCGACGCGCAGCGTCCCGTCCTGGACGAGCACCGTGGCCACCGGGCCGCGGCCGCGGTCGAGCTTGGACTCGACGACGGTGCCGCGGCAGGGCTTGTCGGGGTTCGCCTTGAGCTCGAGCACCTCGGCCTGCAAGAGGATCATCTCGAGCAGGTCCTCGATGCCGACGCCCTTCTTGGCCGAGACCTCGACGTAGATCGTCTGGCCGCCCCAGGCCTCGGGGATCAGGCCGCGCTCGGCCAGCTGCGTCAGCACCTGCTCGGGCTTGGCCCCGGGCTTGTCGATCTTGTTGACGGCGACGATGATCGGCACGCCGGCGGCGCGCGCGTGGTCCAGCGCCTCGACCGTCTGCGGCATGACCCCGTCGTCGGCGGCCACCACGAGCACGACGATGTCCGTGACCTTGGCGCCGCGGGCGCGCATCGCCGTGAAGGCCTCGTGGCCGGGGGTGTCGAGGAAGACGACCGAGCCCTTCGGGGTCACGACGTGGTAGGCGCCGATGTGCTGGGTGATCCCGCCCTTCTCCGTCTCGGTGACGCTCGTCTTGCGGATCGCGTCGAGCAGCGAGGTCTTCCCGTGGTCGACGTGCCCCATGATCGTCACGACGGGGGCGCGCGGGGAGAGCGTGCCGGTCTCGGCCTCGGCGGCGAAACCCTCCTCCTCGAGCGCGACCTTCTGGACGACCACGCCGAACTCCTTCGCCACGGCGCTCGCACTGTCGAAGTCGAGGAACTGGTTCACGGTGTACATGCGCCCCTTGAGCATCATCCGCTTGATGATGTCGTTGACCTTCACGCCGACCTTGTCCGCGAGGTCCTTCACGGTGATCCCCTCGCTGACCTGGATCGGCGTGGGCGCCACCGGCGGGGCCGCCGGGGGAGGGGGCGGCGCGACGACCACGGGCGGCGGTGCGGCAGGCCGCGTCGCCGCGGG
>DATDCY010000322.1 GCA_036524115.1 bacterium
TCACGTGACTGTGCCGTCAGTGATCACGTGGCTGAGCAGGCACTGATATCCTGACTGAGCATGCACTGATCCTGTGCCGGGAGCAGGGGAGGCATTCCACTCTGGACAAAGGTCATGAGGAAGGAGGCTCGGCATAGTAAAATGCGGGATCGAGCCTCAGGAGTCCACCCGGATATTCTCGAGCATCTCCCCCCCCCAAAAAAAAACCAGAGTCTGCCTACTGTATTGCTTTGTGCTCTCACCTCTGATTTCACTGGGGGCTGTCCCCCACCACCATCTCGCTCTCTCTGTCAAACAGTTAACTTACACCTCCAATTCATAAAGTTCCTTGTCATTCTTCCCTGTACCTTCCAGCCGAGTCTCCATCTGGAGCGTGGAACAAACCACGCTTACTAATTTTGCCTGGACTGCTAAAACCCACTCGAGAAGGTGTCTAGGGTTAGGCACCTTCCGCTATTCGAGAGGGCGCCTGCGGCCTACGTAAGTGGTGCAAATTCTTGTCTTGAAGATTGATTGGTCTGCGGCGTAAACCAAGCTACTCAGTCTCTTTTCTCCACCGAATTTTCCTACTGAGCTATCCTCATACTATTATTCTTGATATCTCTGATTAGCATATAAAGAGTCGCCTAGGCCATCTCTCCTTCGAGTACTCTGGATCAGCTGGGGCTGGTCCCCGGCAGGTGGCGCCCGAACAGGGACCTCAGGAGGCAATACTCAAACAGCTGAGCAGACACGAACCACGCAATCAGCAGGCAATAAGCATGGAGCTCAGCAGTGGCGTATCATGCTGCTCAACTGGCATAATCAAGCAGGTGACCAGGCAGGAATCACGCAGCTTAGCTGGCAATTGTCAAGCAGATGAGCCGACAGGAATCACGCAGCTCAGCTGGCAATTGTCACAGGCCCCGCGCGAGGTCGGACTTCTCGGCCGCCGACAGCCGCGCCTCCGGGTGGAGCAGCAGGTAGTCCCGGGGCGGCATCTCGCCCTTGGTGACCGTCTTGCCCGCCTCGCCCGCCGCCTCGGCCCCTTCCTCGCTGGCCGTGTTCAGCGCGGTGAAGTTGAGCGACTCGCGGCCCTCGTCGACGTGCGACTGGATGCGCCACGACATCGGCGCGATCGAGGCGTACCACGGCCACCGGGTCCGGTTGCTGTGGCAGTCGAAGCACGCCTTCTGCGCCAGCTCCTGGGTCCGCGGCGAATCGAACGCGGCCAGCGTGCCATCCGGGGGATTCGAGTGCTGGCGCCCGTAGGGCACGACCTGGAGCAGGGCGAACAGCAGCACGGGAACGGTGACGGCCAGGGTGAGCTTGCGGGCGGTGGTCATGGAAGCCTCCTCGGGATGGGGTGAACGCGGTCTGCCGACGACACCCGCAGTGTGGGACGGCCGTGCGCTTCTCCGCATCGGGCGCATGCCGTATGGTCCCCGCGCAAGTCGTTGGGACTTCGCACCCCCGGCAAATGACGGATACCCTTTCGAACCAGCGATCCGCGCGAACGCGCCTCGTCGTGGCCATCCTGCTCGTGGCCATGGTGGTGGCCGGCGCCGTGGACCTGCTGACCGACTCGCCGCGCGTCTGGCAGGGCAGCCACGCGCTCGTCGAGACGTCGTTCATCCTGCTCGGCGCCGCTGCCGCGATGCTGCTCCTGCGCGGCTGGCGGGACACGGAGCGTTCGCTCGAGGGGGTCCGGGCGGCGCTCGCCACGCGGCAGGCCGAGCGCGACCACTGGCAGCAGCTCGCCCGCACCGCGCTTCGCGGGCTGGGCGAGGCCATGGACCAGCAGTTCGACGCGTGGGCGCTGACCCCGGCCGAGAAGGAGACCGCGATGTTCCTGCTCAAGGGGTACAGCCACAAGGAGGTCGCGAGCCTCACCGCGCGCAGCGAACGCACCGTGCGGCAGCACGCCGTCAGCGTCTACCGCAAGTCCGGCCTCGCGGGCCGGGCCGAGCTGGCCGCCTTCTTCTTCGAGGACATGCTGCTGCCGGCGGAGAGCGCCGCGGGTGAGGTCTCGCCCGGTTCGGGCGCGGCGCCGGGCGAGTGAGGCCTGCGGCGCCGGGCGAGGTCAGCCCGGGAATCCCATCCTCGCGCGGAGCGCCGCCCAGCGTGGATCGCCGTGGAGGGCCCGCAGCCGGGGGCTGAGGTTCAGCTCGCTGAGCCCGGGGTCCTGGGCCGCGTACGCGCGCTCGAGCCACTCGAACGCCCGGTCCACGTCCCCGCGCCCCGCGTACACCTCGGCGATCTGGTAGGCCATCGAGTCCGCGTGCCGCTCGACGAGGGCCGCCAGCGCACGGTCCGATTCCGCGGCGCGCCCGGCCGCGTGGTGGACGACCGCCAGGCTGAAGAGGCGATGCTCCTCGGCCGGCTCGCGCGCCGCCACCGCGAGCGCCTCCCCGTCGCGCCGCTCGTCGGCAAGGGCCAGCGCGAAATAGGATCGCGCCACGGCGCGTTCGGGCGAGATCTCGAGCGCCTTGCCGTACGCCTCGATCGACTCGTCGAGCCGTCCCGCGGCGTGGCACGCGAGCCCGAGGTTGATGTACGCCGAGGGGCTCAGTGGATCGTGCTCGAGCGAGCGGCGGAAGAGCTCGATCGCTTCGTCGAAGCGGCCCCGGAGCGAGGCCAGCACGCCGGCCCAGCGCAGCACGAGGGCGTTCCCGGGGGCGTGCTCCAACGCGCGGCGGAGCGATCGCTCGCCGCCCTCCCAGTCGCGATCGTGGTGCATCTGGAGCCAGCCCATCAGCGCGTGCCCTTCGCCCAGGTCGGGCTCCAGCTCGAGCGCGCGCTGCGCGGCCGCGCGCGCGCGCCCGTAGCCCTCGGCCACCGGGAGCCAGCCGCGGCCCGTCATGCCCGTGCACGCCTGGCCCAGCTCCGCCCAGGCCAGCGCGTAGCCGGGATCCAGCCGCAGCGCCTCCTCCAGGTAGCCGATCCCCTTGTCCATGTCCTCGCGGGCCAGGCGATCGCCCAGGTGACGGGCCAGCAGGACCAGCCGGTGCGCTTCGGCGCTCCCGCCGCGGCCCTTCGTCGCCTGCGCCACGTCCGCCCTCGCCTCGCCGCTCGCCTTGGAATCCGCGTCCTCGCCGAGCAGCGTCGTCCGCAGCTCCTTCACCACCGACCGCGCGATGTCGTCCTGCACCGCGAAGATGTCCTCGAGCGTGCGGTCGTAGGTCTCGGACCAGAGGTGGTCGCCGTCCGACACCTTGACCAGCTGCACCGAGATCCGCACCCGGTTGCCCGCCTTGCGCACGCTTCCGTCGAGCACGCTGGCGACGTTGAGCGCGCGTCCCATCTCGCCGATGGTCGCCGACTTCCCCTTGAACGTGAACGCCGACGACCGCGCGGCGACGCGCAGCCCGGGAATCCGGGTCAGCACGTTGATCAGCTCGGTGGCCAGGCCGTCGGAGAAGTACTCGTTCTTCTCGTCGTGGCTCATGTTCACGAACGGCATCACCGCGATCGACGCGACGTCCCGCGGCCCCGGCGGTCCCGCCTGCGCCCCGCGCTCCAGCGTCCGCCGCAGCCCGCGCAGGTCGTTCCCCAGGTCGAGCGCCGTCTGGAACCGGTCGCGGGGATGCTTCTCCAGGCAGCGCCCGACGATCCGCTCGAGGTCGCCCGGCAGGTCCGCACGGACGCTCGCGAGCGGCGGCGGCGCGTCACGCAGGATCGCCGAGCTCACGTCCGCGAGCGTGCGGCCCGTGAAGGGCCGCCTGCCGGTCGCGAGCTCGTAGACCAGGACGCCGAACGAGAACAGGTCCGTGCGCGGATCCACGGCCTCCCGTCGGACCTGCTCCGGGGCCATGTACGGCAGGGTGCCGATGACGTCCGCGGTATCCGAAATCGGCGACACCATCGTCACCGCGCTCGCGAGGCGCGGATCGGGATCGGCCTTCGTGAGCTTGGCGAGGCCGAAGTCCAGGACCTTGACCCGCCGGTCGCGCGTGACCATGACGTTGCCGGGCTTGAGGTCCCGGTGCACGACGCCCTTCTCGTGCGCGGCCGCGAGCGCGTCGGCGATCGGGATGGCCACGTCGAGCAGGCGGGCGACGGGCAGCCCGCCGGGAGCGATGTACGAGGCCAGGTCCTGGCCTTCGATCAACTCCATCGTCAGGAAGCGCACGCCGGCCGCCTCCTCGATGGAATGCAGCACGACGATGTTGGGGTGATTGAGGCCGGCCACCGTCCGGGCCTCGCGCTCGAAGCGCGCCAGCCGGTCCGGCGACGAGGCCACCGCGCGGGGCATCACCTTGATCGCCACCTCGCGCCCGAGCCGCGGGTCGAGGGCGCGATACACTTCGCCCATGCCGCCCGCACCGAGCGGCGCCACGATCTCGTAGGGTCCGAGCCTTGCTCCGGAAGTCAGCAGCATGGAGCCAAGATCGACCTCGCCTTCCTTCTCGCCCCGATGGGAAGACGGCTGCTCTCCGCGGGCCCGCGCATCGAGGCTGCCGGGTCAAGGATAGTCCACGACCCTCGACCGGCAAACCCGCGCCGGGGCGGTCCCGGCCGCCGGCGCGAGCGGGCGTGAC
>DATDCY010000323.1 GCA_036524115.1 bacterium
CGCCGCTCACCAATGCCCCGAGCGCGGCCGCATCGCGCAGGTCACCGCGCACCAGTTCGACACCCGGCGTCGCGGCCAGGTCGCCGGCGCGGGCGGGGTCGCGCACGAGCGCCCGCACGGGCGTCCCCGCCGCCGCCAGCCGCAGGCACAGCGCCCGCCCGATGAAGCCCGTGGCCCCGGTGACCAGCGCCGTCATGCCCCTCTCTCTTTCGCGCTCCACATGCGGCCGCCCGTCACAACCTGCTCCCCGCTCAGGCCGAACTCTCTCATCGCAACCTCGACCGGCAGGGCGCCGAGAAGGGTCCAGATGCAAGGCGCCCGACGATCCGGCGACTGAGGCGGGCTCGTGCCCGCCGCAGGGAGGCGGGAGGAGGGCAACGCCGCAGATGGGCCCTTATCGGCGGCCTGCCCAGGGCTCCGGCCCGGGGGCGCCTGTGAACGGTCATAATGCGCCGGCCGCTTGCTGTGTCCGCTGAGTGTGGCCGGCGCATTGACAGTCGAGCAGCTGATGAATGCTCTCGCGTACTGAGGGCCGCAGGGCGCGACAAAAGTGAACAGGCGCCCCCGGGCCGGAGCCCGACACGTGCACGGTACGGGAACGTGGCCGGGGACGGATGCCCCGGGCTAGACGACGTGGAGCGCGCGCCCCACCTGCTCCATCTTCGCGAGAGCGACATCCACCTGCTCCGGCGTGTGGGTCGCCATCAGGCTCACGCGGAGGATGCACTCGCCCTCGGGGACTGCGGGCGCGACCACCGGGTTGACGAACACGCCCTCGTTCTGCAGCTCCTTGCACATCTTGAAGGCCGTCAGACTGTCGCCGACGCGCACCGGGATGATCGGCGTCTCGGAGGGCCCGATGTCGTAGCCGATCGAGCGCAGCCCCTCGCGCATCCGCGCCGTGATCTCCCAGAGCCGCTCGATGCGCTCGGGCTCGCGCCTCATGATCCGCAGCGCCGCCCGCACCGCCTCGACGTTCGAGGGCGGCATGCTCGCGCTGAAGATCAGCGCGCGCGACTTGTGCTTGAGGTACTCGATCGTGTCCGCGTCCGCCGCGATGAAGCCGCCGAGCGAGGCCAGGGACTTGCTGAACGTCCCCATGATGATCTGGACGCGCTTCTCCAGCCCGAAGTGGTTCACCGTGCCGGCGCCGCACTTCCCCATCACGCCGATGCCGTGCGCGTCGTCCACCATGAGGCCGGCGCGGTGGCGCTCGCAGACCGTCGCGATCTCGGGCAGCGGCGCGATGTCCCCCTCCATGCTGTAGACGCCGTCGACGACGACGAGCTTGCCGCTCTCGGGCGGCAGCGCCCGCAGCACGCGGTCGAGGTCCTCGAGGTCGTTGTGCTGGAACTTGAGCTTGCGGCCGTAGCTGAGCCTGCAGCCGTCGATGATGCTCGCGTGGTCGAGACGGTCGGTGACCACGTACTCGCCGCGGTCGACCATCGCCGAGATCGCGCCGAGGTTCGCCTGGAAGCCGGTCGAGAAGACGATCGCCCCCGGCAGGCCGACGAGGTCCGCCAGCTCCTCCTCGAGCATCCGGTGGATGTCGAGGCTGCCGTTGAGGAAGCGCGAGCCGGAGCAGCCGGTGCCGTAGCGCTCGACCGCGTCGATGGCCGCCTTCTTGATTTCCGGGTGGTTCGTCAGCCCGAGGTAGCTGTTCGAGCCGAACATGAGGACCTCGCGGCCCTCGATCGTGACCACCGTGTCCTGCGCGGAGGAGATCTCCCGGAAATAGGGGTAGATCCCGAGCGACTTGACCATCCGCGACTCGTGGAAGCGGACGGCCTTGCCCTTCAGCGGCAGCGTCTCGGCGGCCGAAACGGTCGACTTCTTGGTCTTGGCGTCAGACATGATCGGGGAAGTATACCGAATCCGGGAGATAAATCAACGATTCCGGGGGGTCCCCAATTCCGCGCGTCCGCGCGGATCGCGGGGGGGCGTCCTCTTCAGACCCGGTTGCAGGGCCGCGAGGCGATACGCTCCCACGTCGGCTCGTCGATCAGCTCGCAGCACTCGGCGATCCCCGATTCGCGGCTGCATTCCCGGCAGCGCAGGATCGCGGTCTGTCAGCGGACGACCAGCTCGAGCCGCCCGCCGCAGGCCGGGCAGCGCATGCTCTTCTTCTCGCGCGGTTCCATGCATACTATCTTACCGCACCCGCGGACGCGGCGCACGCGCGCCGCATCCGCCCATGCCGCTACGCGCGCAGGACGGACCGCACGGCGTTCGCGACGCCCTCGGGGGTGATGCCGAAATACTTGAACAGCGCGCCGGCCGGCGCCGACTCCCCGAAGCGGTCGAGGCCGACGACCGCGCCCTCGAGCCCGACGTACTTGTGCCAGCAGGCCGTGACGCCCGCCTCGACGGCGACGCGCGGGATGCCCGGCGGCAGCACGGCGTCGCGCCATGCGGCCTCCTGGCGGTCGAACACGCCGCACGAGGGCATGGAGACCACGCGCACCGCGATCCCCGCCTCGGCCAGCGCCTTCTGCGCGCCGAGCGCGACGGACACCTCGGAGCCGGTGGCGATGATGACCGCGCGGGCCGGCCCGCCGGCCGCCTCGGCCAGCACGTAGCCGCCGCGGCGGATGGCCGCCGTCTGCGCCGCGTCGCGCTTCTGGAAGGGGAGGTTCTGCCGCGAGAAGAGCAGCGAGGTCGGCCCGTCGCGCCGCTCGAGCGCCGCCGCCCAGGCCACCGCGGATTCCACCGTGTCGCAGGGGCGCCAGACGTCCATGTTCGGGATCAGCCGCAGCGTGGCGGTCTGCTCGACCGCCTGGTGCGTCGGGCCGTCCTCGCCGAGCCCGATCGAGTCGTGCGTGTAGACGAAGACCTGGCGCGCCTTCATGAGCGCGGCCATGCGCAGCGCGTTGCGGGCGTACTCCGAGAACATGAGGAAGGTCGACGAGTACGGGATGAGCCCCCCGTGCAGCGCGATGCCGTTGCAGATCGCGCTCATGCCGAACTCGCGCACCCCGAAGTAGAGGTAGGTGCCGCCGCTCTCGCGCGTGACCGGCACCGCGCCGCTCCAGAGCGTGAGGTTCGAGCCGGCGAGGTCCGCCGAGCCGCCGATGAGCTCGGGGAGGACCTTGCCGTAGGCCTCGATGCAGTTCTGCGAGGCCTTGCGCGTGGCGATCGACTCGCCCTTGGCGGCGAACGCCGCGAGCGTCGCATCGACGTGCGCGGCCCACCCCGCGGGCAGCTCGCCGGCGATGCGCCGCCGGAATTCGGCCGCCAGGTCCGGATGGGCCTTGGCGTACGCGTCGAAGCGCCGCTGCCACTCCGCCTGCAGCCGCGCGCCGCGCGGGCGCCCGTCGAACCCCCGGTAGACCTCGTCCGGGATCTCGAAGGGCAGGTGGTGCCAGCCGATGTGCGGGCGGGTCGCGGCGATCTCGGCCTCGCCGAGCGGCGCGCCGTGCACGTCGTGCGTCCCGGCCTTCGTCGCGGCGCCCATGCCGATCACGGTCTTGCAGCAGATGATGCTCGGCCGCGCGGTCTCCGCCCTGGCGGCGAGGATGGCCGCGTGGATCGCCTCGGGGTCGTGCCCGTTGACGTCGCGCACGACGTGCCAGCCGTAGGCTTCGAAACGCTTCGGCGTGTCGTCGGTGAACCAGCCGCTGACGTGGCCGTCGATCGAGATGCCGTTGTCGTCGTAGAAGCAGGTGAGCTTGCCGAGGCCGAGCGTGCCCGCCAGCGAGCAGGCCTCGTGGCTGATCCCCTCCATGAGGCAGCCGTCGCCGAGGAAGACCCACGTCGCGTGGTCGACAATCTCGTGGCCGGGGCGGTTGAAGGCGCGCGCGAGGACCATCTCCGCGACCGCCATGCCCACCGCGTTGGCGAGGCCCTGCCCGAGCGGCCCCGTCGTCGTCTCCACGCCGGGCGTGACGCCGACCTCCGGGTGGCCGGGGGTCTTCGAATGCAGCTGCCGGAAGGCCTTGATGTCGTCCATCGTCAGGTCGTAGCCGGTCAGGTGCAGCAGCGCGTAGAGCAGCATCGAGCCGTGGCCGTTCGAGAGCACGAAGCGGTCACGGTTGGCCCACGCCGGGTCGGCCGGGTTGTGCCGCAGGTGGTGGTTCCAGAGCACCGTCGCGATCTCGGCCATGCCCATCGGCATGCCGGGGTGCCCGGACTTCGCCTTCTCCACCGCGTCCATGGCCAGCGCGCGGATCGCGCTGGTCAGGTTCGTGAACGCGGGCCTCTCGAAATCGCTGAACGTGGCCATAGTCTCCCCGGGGCCTCCCGCCCCCTGCCCTTCCCCGATCATGCAGCGTCGGACACCGCGCGCCCGGCTGGATCCGGCGATGCGGCGCGGTAGAGAGTGCCGCCGAAGCGGCCCGATGTCAAGCGACCAGACCCATTGATTATCAATGGGTTGTGCACTCCGTCACACACCCGAACTTGACGGCCCGATTTCCGGAGGCTACGGTGCACTTCAATGGACATCTTCCAGCGCAGCATCCACTCCAACGTCAAGCAGATCGACGAAGGACGGCTGCTCGTGCAGAGCTCGCTGCTGGACCTGGAGCACTCCCTGCACCTGGAACTGGTCGTGCGCATGGCCGACCGCACCATCGAGTCCGCGAAGGCCACCATGAGCAAGACGCCGCTGACGCGGTGCGCCAAGGGGACGGAGGGCATCCGCTGGCTGGCGGGGGTCTCGATCGACCGCGGCGTCCTGCGCGAGATCCACCGGCGCGTCGGCGGACCAAGGGGCTGCGCGCACCTCGTCGAGCTGGTGGAGAACGCGGTGCGCCTGGTCTCGATGATCCTCATCGGCAACTCGCTCACCTACTGGAGCGAGCTGAAGGGGAAGCTGACCGAGGAGGAGATCGTCGCCGAGGGGCGGCGGAAGCTGAAGAACACCTGCCTCGTCTTCGCGGACGAGGATCAGTGATCCGGTTCCTGCCCCTCGTCGTCGCGCGGCGCCGGGCCGCCGGCCAGCTCCTCCGGTAGCGGCAGGGGCGCGCTCAGCACCTGGAGGTTGTCCTCCTCCAGCGTCCCGGCCTCCTTCTGGAGCTTGCGCTCGACGCGGCGGGCTTCCTTCTCCTTCTGCTTCTGCTGCCGCGCCATTTCCTTCTGGCGCTTCTGGAACGACGGTCGCTGCTTCTTCGGCATGCCTCACGTCCTCTCGTTCGGGGGCCGGGGGGAGCGCTCCCCCGCGGAGCGGGGCGGAAAAATCAACGGCCCCCGCTCCCACGCGGGAGGGGGGCCGCTGAGGCGTCGGGCGGGATCAGACAGCGCGGACGTTGGCCGCAGCCGGGCCCTTCTGCCCCTGGACGATATCGAACTCGACGGTCTGACCCTCGCTCAGGCTCTTGAAGCCCGTGCCGAGGATCGCCGTGTGATGGACGAAGACGTCCTTCGAGCCGTCGTCGAGGCTGATGAACCCGAAGCCCTTCTGATCATTGAACCACTTCACCGTACCACGCGCCATCTTTCCTTCCCTTCCCACCAATCCCGTGTAGTAACGCACGCGGGATCATGGCCCCCGGTGCACCTCTGTTTGCCAACAATTGGGGATTGAGCAACTGTAGGCTACTGAGCCACTACCATACACGGCGCCGCAGGCGTTGTCCAGAGGTATTTTTCTGGCTATAGTCGCCGGCGGGAGGGAACCCGATGCGCGCGAGCGACGACAGCCCCTTTGACCGCTACGACGAGCCGGGAGAGGACGCCGCCTCGCTGCGGCGCGGGATCGTCAACCACCTCGTCTACACCGTCGCGAAGGACCAGCACACCGCCACCGACCGCGACCTCTTCCACGCGCTCGTGCTCACGGTGCGCGACCGGCTCATCGAGCGCTGGATGGAGACGATGCACCGCTACTACGAGCGCGACGCCAAGCGCGTCTACTACTTCTCGATGGAGTTCCTCATCGGCCGCTCGCTGACCAACAGCCTCCTGAACACCGGCCTCATGCCCGCCTGCCGCGAGGCGCTCGCCGCGCTCGGACTGGACTACGAGCGCCTGGCCGGGCAGGAGGAGGAGGCCGCGCTCGGCAACGGCGGCCTCGGGCGCCTGGCGGCCTGCATCCTGGACGCGATGGCCACGCTCGGCCTGCCCGGCTACGGCTACGGCATCCGCTACGAGTACGGGATGTTCTACCAGAAGATCGAGGAGGGCGCGCAGGTCGAGCACCTCGAGCACTGGCTGCGCTACGGCAACCCCTGGGAGTTCCCGCGGGCGGAGCTGCTCTTCCCGGTGCGCTTCGGCGGGCGCGTCGTCGAGTACCGCGACAGCGCGGGGCGCCAGCGCTACGACTGGCGGGCCGGCGAGCAGATCATGGCCATGGCCTACGACACGCCGATCCCCGGCTACGGCACCGACACCGTCAACAACATGCGGCTGTGGTCGGCCAAGGCCACCCGCGAGTTCGACCTGCGCTTCTTCAACGAGGGCGACTACATCCGCGCGGTGCAGGACAAGATCCACTCCGAGAACCTCACGCGCGTGCTCTACCCGAGCGACTCCACCGAGATGGGGCGCGAGCTGCGCTTCCAGCAGGAGTACTTCTTCGTCAGCGCCTCGCTGCAGGACATCCTCGCCCGCTACGCCAAGATGCACGATCACTTCGAGGAGCTGCCGGAGCACGTGGCTGTGCAGCTCAACGACACGCACCCGGCGCTGGCCATCCCCGAGCTGATGCGCCTGCTGTGCGACGTGCACGGCCTCGACTGGGACCGCGCCTGGTCCATCACGACCGGGGTCTTCGCCTACACCAACCACACGCTGCTGCCCGAGGCGCTCGAGACCTGGCCGGTCGCGTTCTTCGAGGAGCTGCTGCCGCGCCACCTGCAGATCATCTACCGCATCAACCAGGAGTTCCTCGCCGACGTGCGCCACCGCCATCCCGGCGACGAGGAGCTGGTGCGGCGCGTCTCGCTGATCGACGAGGCGGGCGGCCGGCGCGTGCGCATGGCCAACCTGGCGATCGTCGGCAGCCACGCGGTCAACGGCGTCTCGGCGCTGCACGCGGACCTGATGCGCCGCACGCTGTTCGCGGACTTCGAGCAGCTCTTCCCCGGGCGGATGACGAACATCACCAACGGCATCACGCCGCGGCGCTGGCTCAACGAGGCCAACCCGCGGCTCGCGGGGCTGATCTCCGCGCGCGCCGGCTCCGGGTGGGTGACCGACCTGGAGCGCCTGCGCGCGCTCGAGCCGCTCGCCGGCGACCCGGAGCTGCAGCGCGAGTTCCTCGCCGTCAAGCGCGCGAACAAGGAGCGGCTCGCGGGGCTGATCCTCAGGCACCTGCGCATCGGCGTCGACCCGGACTCGCTCTTCGACGTGCAGATCAAGCGCATCCACGAGTACAAGCGCCAGCTGCTGAACCTGCTCGGCGTGATCGCGCGCTACAACCGGCTGCGCGCGGACCCCGGCGCCGACGTCGTGCCGCGCACGGTGATCTTCGCCGGCAAGGCGGCCCCGAGCTACGCGCTGGCGAAGCTGATCATCCGGCTGATCCACGCCGTCGCCGATGTGATCGACAACGATCCGGCCGTCGCGGGGCGCCTCAAGATCGTCTTCATCCCGAACTACGACGTGAGCACCGCCTGCGACATCATCCCGGCGGCCGAGCTCTCGCAGCAGATCTCCACCGCGGGGTTCGAGGCCTCGGGGACCGGAAACATGAAGCTGGCGCTCAACGGCGCGCTGACCCTCGGCACGCTCGACGGCGCGACGGTCGAGATCTGCCAGGCCGTCGGCGAGGAGAACCTCTTCGTCTTCGGGCTGACGGCGGCCGAGGTGCTCGAGCGCCGGCGCACCGGCCACGACCCCTGGGCCTGCTACAGCGCGAGCGGCGAGCTGCGCCAGGCCCTGGACATGATCGGGAGCGGCTACTTCGCCCCGCACACGCCGGAGCTGTTCCGCCCGGTGGTCGACGCGCTGACCTGCGGCGGCGACCCCTTCCTCGTGCTCGCGGACTTCGAGAGCTACTGCCTGGCGCAGCAGCGCGTCGACGAGCTCTACCGGACGCCCCGCGAGTGGGCGCGGCGCGCGATCCTCACCGTGGCGCGGATGGGACGCTTCTCGATCGACCGGACGGTGGGGGAGTACGCCGCGCGGATCTGGGGGGTGGTGGCGGCGCCGCCGCGCTGAGCACGAGAATCCAGTCCGGCAGCCGCCGCGCACCTCACGGGTGGCACCCTCCCTCGTAGGCGACGCTCACCCCCGCGAGGCCCGCCTCGCAGGCGCTGCCGTACGTCAGGCCATCGCAGCCGCACACGGGAGTCCCGTAGGTCGGGCAGGCATCCCCATGCTCGACGCAGAAGCCGGCTGCGCCACAGGAACCCACCGGCTTCTGGCAGAATTCAACGTACGTGACGCAGTCTCGATTCGTTTGGCAAGGGGTGGGCGCGCAAGCGGGACTGGTGGTGCAATCGGGGTCCCTGCAACCGGAACGACCGTCGCAGTCGTCGTCGTAGAGTGGGGCGAGAACCGGATCGCGCTGCGTCCTCTCGCAGATCTCCCCTGTCGGCATCGGAAGGACCTGGCCCGTGCAGACGCCCCACCCCGTTCCATCGGCGCGGCACTGCCGCAGGCCGCTGCGGCATCTCCCCTTGTTCAAGGTGGCAAGCGCGCCGTCATAGCAGGGGGCCCACTCTCCCGGGACGCAGCAGCGCCAGTCCCCCGCGGACCAGACGAGGGTCTCCCCCTCGCTGCAGTCGCGCGCGGGCGGCCGGCAGTCGCGGGCGTCGCAGAAGCCGTCGCCGTTCGCGTCCTCGGCCGGCGTGTCGCACGCGGCGTCCGCGTCGGTATCCCAGCAGGACACCCCGTGCTCGCCCTGCGCCCCCTGCGGGCCGGCCGGTCCCTCCGGGCCTGCCGGTCCTTGCGGGCCGGTCTCTCCCTTGTCGCCCCGCGACCCTTGCAGGCCGGGCTCGCCCTGCGCGCCGGTGGCTCCCTGCGCGCCAATCGGTCCCTGCGGGCCGGCTTCTCCCTTGTCGCCCGGCGGCCCCTGCGGTCCCGGCAGAGCGTCGACGGCAAACATCGCATAGGGGACGACGGGCATCCTGATCCGGTGCATCTCACCGCCGCCGCGCCACTGGACCCACAGCTGCCGCGTGAAATCGACGGAGGCGCCAAGGGGACGGATGCGCCCCAGAAGGTGCGTGATCGATCCGTCGGCTTGCACCTTGAGCGCGACCGGCCCTTCGCTCCAGAGCCAGGCAGCGGCCTCGTCCGGGCCGTCGTGCACGCTGAAGGTGAAATCGTAGGTAACCCCGGGGGTGAGCGTCGTCCGGAAGGTCATCGGGATCTGCCTGGCGATGGAAGCAGCCCAACCGAACTGGGGACTCATGAGGATCACGGCCAGCATCAAGAGGCAACGCTTCACGGCTCAGGCTTCCTCGTCACGTCGCGACGAACACACCGCCCCTGGGTGCCGGCCCCGCACCCTTGCTCTCGGAAACCTCGAAGTTGGCAAGCAGCTCTCTAGAAGCACTCTGGCGCATAAGAGACGCTCACCCCCGCGAGGCCCGCGTCGCAGGCGCTGGGGTACGTCCGGTTGTCGCAGCCGCACACCGGACCCCAGCCGGCCGGGCAGCTTTCTCCCCGCGCGACGCAGGTGCCGGCTGCGTCACAGGAGCCCACCGGCTTCTGGCAGTAGTCAACGTAACCGCAGTCTCCATTCGTATGGCAAGGGGTGGGCGCGCAAGCGCCACTGGTGGCGCAGTCGGGGTCCGCGCAACCGGGAAGGCCGTCGCAGTCGTCGTCGTAGAGTGGCGCGAGAACCGGATCGAGCCGCGTCACCTCGCACATCTCCCATGCCCACGGGAGAACCTGGCCCGTGCAGACGCCCCACCCCGTTCCGTCGGCGCGGCACTGCCGCAGGCCGCTGCGGCACCTCCCCACGTTCGCGGTGTCAGGCGGGCCGGTATAGCAGGGGGCCAACTCTCCCGGAACGCAGACCCGTGCAGCGCAGCGCCAGTCCCCCGCGGACCAGACGAGGGTCTCCCCCTCGCTGCAGTCGCGCGCGGGCGGCCGGCAGTCGCGGGCGTCGCAGAAGCCGTCGCCGTTCGCGTCCTCGGCCGGCGTGTCGCACGCGG
>DATDCY010000324.1 GCA_036524115.1 bacterium
CAGGGCCGCCAGGACGGCGGGCGCGATCAGGCGTGGTCGGCGGTGAGCCCGCAGCACTTCTTGTACTTCTTCCCGCTCCCGCAGGGGCACGGGTCGTTGCGGCCGACCTTCGGGGCGGCGCGGCGCACCGTGTGGGCGACGCCCTCGCCGCCGCGCGACTCGCGGGGGGCCTGGGCCGCGAACTGCGCCCCGCCCTCGGCCTGGCCGGCCTCCTGCGTCGCGATCTGGCGCGCGGAGGCGCTGAGCGAGACGCTCTCGTGGCGCTCCTCGCGCGGCACCTGGCGGCGACGCACCGGCAGCTCCTCCTCGCGGACGGGCCGCGCGGCGAAGAGGTACTCGACGACGTCCTCGCGCACGCGCTGGAAGAGCGCGTCGAACATGTCGAAGGCCTCCTTCTTGTACTCGGTCAGGGGGTTCTTCTGCCCGTAGCCGCGCAGGCCGATCCCCTCCTTGAGCGAGTCCATCGCGTAGAGGTGCTCCTTCCAGAGGCTGTCGATGATCTGCAGCATCAGGAACTGGCGCAGCCGCCCCATCGCCTCCGCGCCGAACTCGGCCTCGCGCCGGTCGTGCTCGGCGCGCACGCGCTCGACGAGGAAGGCGCGCAGCTCCTCCCGGTGCTTGCCGCCGAGCTCGCCGCCGATGCCGGCGTCGAGCGAGAACTGCTTGCGCAGGGCCACGGCGAGCGCCGCGGTCTCCTCGGCGTCGAGGAAGTTGCCGCCGGCCGCGTACGGCGCGAGCAGCCCGTCGATGAGACCGTCGATGATCTCGAGCAGGTCCTCGCGCCCGATCTCGCCGGCCAGCACCTGGCGGCGCCAGGCGTAGATGACGCTGCGCTGCTCGTTCATCACGTCGTCGTACTCGAGCAACTGCTTGCGGACCTCGAAGTTGTGCGCCTCGACGCGCTTCTGGGCGTTCTCGATCGCGCGCGTCACGAAGCGGTGCTCGATCGGCTCGCCCTCCTCCATGCCGATCTTGCCCATGAGGCCGCTGATGCGATCCGAGCCGAAGATGCGCATCAGGTCGTCCTCGAGCGAGAGGAAGAAGCGCGAGGAGCCCGGGTCGCCCTGGCGGCCCGCGCGGCCGCGCAGCTGGTTGTCGATGCGCCGGCTCTCGTGCCGCTCGGTGCCGATGATGTGCAGCCCCCCGGCGGCGACGACCTGGTCGTGCTCCCTGTCCGTGATCGCGCGCAGCTCGGCGAGGATCTCCTCGTACGAGCGCCCCTCGGGCCCCTGCGCGGCGTGGCGCTGGCGCGCGAGCGCCTCGGGGTTGCCCCCGAGCAGGATGTCCGTGCCGCGGCCGGCCATGTTGGTGGCGATCGTCACCGCGCCGAGCCGCCCGGCCTGGGAGATGATCTCCGCCTCGCGCTCGTGGTACTTGGCGTTGAGCACCTGGTGGCGCACGCCCGTGCGCTTGAGCAGCTTCGAGAGGTGCTCGGACTTCTCGATCGAGATCGTGCCGACCAGCGCGGGGCGTCCCGAGCCGGTGCACTCCTGGATCTCCTTGACGACGGCGTCGAACTTCTCGCGCTCGGTGCGGTAGACCATGTCCTCGTGGTTGATGCGCACGAGCGGGCGGTTCGTCGGGATCGTCACCACGTCCATCTTGTAGGTCTTGGCGAACTCGGGCGCCTCGGTGTCGGCCGTGCCGGTCATGCCGGCGAGCTTCTTGTAGAGGCGGAAGTAGTTCTGGAAGGTGATCGTGGCGAGCGTCTGGTTCTCCTCGGCGACGCGCACCGGCTGCTGGAAGATGCGGTTCTCGCGCGCCTCGACCACCTGGTGCAGCCCCTCGCTCCAGCGGCGGCCCGGCATGAGCCGGCCGGTGAACTCGTCGACGATGATCACCTCGCCGTTGTTGACGACGTACTCGACGTCGCGCTTGTAGAACTCCTTGGCGCGCAGCGCCTGCAGCGTGACGTGGCGCTTCTCCATCTGGTCGAGGTCGTGCAGGCTCTCGACGCCCCAGGCGCGGCAGGCCCGCGTCTCGCCTTGCTCGGTGAGCGAGACCGACTTGTTCTTCTCGTTGGCGACGTAGTCGACGCCCTCCTCCAGGGAGGTGCCGTCGAACTTGGCCTTGACCTCGTCCTTGTCGGTGATGCGCCGCCCGGTCATCGGCTCGGCGATCTCGACGGCGCGGTAGTAGATGTCCGTGGACTCCTCGACGGGGCCGCTGATGATCAGCGGCGTGCGCGCCTCGTCGATGAGGATCGAGTCGACCTCGTCGACGATCGCGAAGTGCAGCTCGCGCTGCACGAACTCGGCGAGGGAGAACTTCATGTTGTCGCGCAGGTAGTCGAACCCGTACTCGTTGTTCGTCCCGAAGGTGACGTCGCAGCCGTAGGCGACCTGCCGGTCGCGGTCCTGCAGGTCGTGCTGGATGAGCCCGACGGTCAGGCCGAGGAAGCGGTACACCTGGCCCATCCACTGGCTGTCGCGCTTGGCGAGGTAGTCGTTGACGGTGACGACGTGCACGCCCTTGCCCGGCAGCGCGTTGAGGTACACGGGCAGGGTCGCCACCAGCGTCTTGCCCTCGCCGGTCTTCATCTCGGCGATCTTGCCCTCGTGCAGCACGACGCCGCCGAGGATCTGCACGTCGAAGTGCCGCATGCCGATGGTCCGCCGCGCCGCCTCGCGGACGACGGCGAAGGCCTCCGGCAGGAGCGCGTCCAGCTCCTCGCCGCGGCCGAGCCGCTCGCGGAACTCCACGGTCTTGCCGCGCAGGGCGGCGTCCGAGAGGCGGCGCGCCGCCGCCTCCTGCGCGTTCACGAGGTCGACCGTCGCGGCGAGGCGCTTGATCTCGCGCTCGTTCCGCGTGCCGACGATCTTCTTGATCAAACCGAACATGGGAATCTCCTTGCTGACATGATCAACCGTGAAGTATAGCAGGTTCGGTCAAGCGCCGACGAGGGTTGCCAGCCTGGCGAGGACCTCGCGGAGAGCGGGGCCCCTCGCGGCAGTCCCTGCCAACCTGCTCGGGTCAGGTGCCCTCTACTGGTGACATTGCCTACAGAGCGTTTCGGACCGCTCGTCTCGGAGCATCACATTGTCTGGGTACGACCCGTCAAAGGTGTTCGTTCCATGCGGGTTGTGGCAGGAAATGCAGGGGGCGTAATCCCAGTTCGTGACGCCGTCCGCCGGCCAGCTCGGGGCGTTCGTCGAAAGGTGCACGTCAATCGGATAGACAACCCCCTGACCGTTGAGCACCGAGCCGGAAAAGCCAAACCGTACCACCCCGGGAGTCGGGTTCGGGGCGAACTTGTGACGGTGCGAGCTCGTCTGGGTATGGCACTGATATGCGCAGCCATTGTCGAATGTCAACTGCACGCTCCAGTCCGGCGTGGAGGCTCCAATGTAGCTCGCGTTCAGGTGCGCCGTGTTCTGGTTGATGTTCTGCTTCAGCTCCACGGAGTTGAGGACGCCGTCCATGTGCGTACCCGCCGGGATGCTCACGTCGTGGCAGTCCGTGCACCTGGCATTCATCGAGAGGTACGGATTGCCCAGGCTATCGACCGGTGTATATCGCGCGGTCCCGTTCGCGCCGTGGCCATTGGTGTTGAAGCCGTACGTGCCGTCGTCATAAGCCTTCGGCACCATGCCGACACCCTCAAGGTTGATGCCGTCCCCCATCACGTTCGGCGCTGCCGGCAGCGGCCCGTCCCCGTCGGGGTCGTACCCGACGCCGGTCCAGATTCCGTCGTTGTCGCCGTCCCCGTTGTGGCAGCCCTCGCAGGCGTTCTCCACACTGATCGTGGCCGTGGCTGTCGCCGCCGGCGAATAGTTCCCTGCGGCATCGTACGCGAAGGCGGCGTAGTAGTAAGTGCCCAGGGGAAGGTCGAGGTCTATCCCGGGCTGACCCGGCCAGAGGTACACGTTCGTCCCGTCGAGAGCATTCAGGGGCAACCTATCCGTCCGGCGCCGCACTGCGACGCCGGCCAGATCGGTGTCGGCGGGGTTGACCCACGCCAACCGGATGTTCCTGCCGATGACCGTCGCGGAAAAGTTCGTGACCGGGCCCGGGGCGATGGCGTCCCAAGAGACGGCGCAGCCGTTGCCTGCCGCAACCCAGGCTGACGGATTCCACCCGGCGCGCAGGGCGCGCACCCGGTAGTAGTAGGTCGCCCCGTTCGTCCGCCCCGAGATCTGCGCCGCGAGCTGACTCCCGCTGTACGCCTGACGCGGGGCGGGCCAGCCGAACGTCGGTTCCGTCGCCTCCTCCAGTTCGTAGGTCGCCCCGGGCGTCGGCGACGCCTCCCAGGAGACCTGGTACGGGGATTTGCCGCTGCTCGAGGGAACCGTGACGGCTAGGGGGGCAAGCGCCGTCGAAGGGTCGATCAGTGCGATCGCCGTCGCAGGCGCCGAGAAGTTCATGGCGGCATCGTAGGCGAAGGCTGCGTAGAAGTAGGCGCCTGACTCGAGGCCGGACTCGCTGCTCTCCTGCCCCGAGCCGTCGTAGACCAGGACGCCGTCATAGGCGTCCACGGGCGCGCCGTCCGTCCGACGCACGATCCTCACGCCGGCGAAGTCCGCCTGCGGAGGATTGACCCAGGCCAGCGCGACCTGGTCGCTGCTGACGGTCGCAGCGAAACTCGACGGCGGCGCGAGGCTCGGCTCTTCCCAAGACACGGCGCAGCCGTTTCCCCCCGGCATCCAGGCGGAAGGGTTCCAGCCGTCGCGCAGGGCCCGCACCCGATAGTAGTAGGTGCCGCCGTTCGTCCGATCCACGATCTCGACGGAGAGCTGGTCCCCGGTGTAGACCGTCCGCAAGCCGGTCGTGAACTCGGCGTCGACCGCTTCCTCGAGCTGGTACGACGCGTCCGGCGTTCCCGAGGCTCCCCAGCTCACCCAATAGGCCGGTACGACACTCTCCAGCGGGACCACCGGCGGGGCGGGCGGCGCGGTCGCATACGCACCTCCCCGGGGCAGGATCGTGAAGAAGCCCTCTCCCGAATCGGTGGCAATCACCTCGCCGGCCGTGTCCCGCAGCGTGACCTCAATGCGGCTGGAGGCCCCGGCCGCCGGCAGGTTCGGAACCTGCCAGTGCCAGTGACCCGGGTTCCCGGGTATGCTCGCCAGATCGGTCCAGCTCGCGCCGCCGTCCAAGGTCAGGCGAAGCCTCACCGAAGCGACCGAAGCCGTCGCGATCGTGTCCCAACGCACCGTCCGGCTGGTCCCGCCATAGACCGAATCGCCGCCCTCGGGCGCGGTAAGGTCGACGCCGCCGAGGATGGTGAACGTCCCTTCCCCGGCGTCTCTGCCCACGAGGCGGTTCCAGGCGTCATAGAGTTCGACCCGCGCTCGGCAGCCCTCCGCACGGTAGGTCCGCCACGGCACCTTCCAGAGATACTCGCCCGGGTTGCCCTTGATCCTGACGCCCTTCTGCCAGTTCCTGCCCCCGTCGAACGAGTACCTGAGCTTCGTGTAGGCGACCGGCGCCGGCGTGCGGTGCCTCGCCCACCGAATCCGGACGGTGCTGCCGCCGCGGATCTCGACGCCCTTCTCCGCGCCCACCACGTCCAGGGGGCCGATGCCAAAGGGAGCATCGCTGACGTCCGCGGCGACGGGCGCGCCGTTCCGGTACCCCTGCACCCGGACCCGCCAGCTCCTGCGGCTGAGCCTGTGCACCGCGGGCGGCGGCGTCCAGACCGCCATCCCTGCCGAGGCCCTGGCCTCCCGGACGATGGTCCGCCAGTTCCGCCCGTCAGCAGAGAGCGAGATCCGCACCGTGGCGACCCCGGGCGCGGACACCCAGCGGATGGTCTGCGGGCGGCCGGTGCCGAGGAACTCGCCACCGTTCGGCCAGGTCACCGTCACCTTCGCTCTTGCCGGCACAATCCCGACGGTGGTCCGCGCCGTCGCCGAGAGCCCGAAGCGGTCCGTTACCTGGACCGCGATATCGCGGCTGGCGCCTGGCGCGCAGGCACCGCCACAGACCACGGCCTCAACCTGTTCCCATCCGAGCGTCGGCGCCACGCCGACGGCGTCGTCGAAGTGCCCGTCCCCGTCGAGATCCCAGTTGTAGCGCGCGACCGCGTCCGCGCACGGCGCGTCCGGGTCGCTGCTCGCAGCCGCGCTGAGGAAAAGCGGACGGCCGACGGCGACGGTGTACGGACCGCCGGCGCTCGCCTCCGGGGCGCGATCCTGGACCGTCACTTTCGCTATCGCCGTCACAGTCTGGGCGGGATTGCGGTCATTGGCCACCCGCAGCGCAACGGCGTGCTCGCCGGCTTCCCCGTAAGCAATGGCCGTCCCGACCCCGGAGGCCTCCTCGGTGAACGAGCCGTCATAGTGAAGGTCCCAGGCGTGGCTGACAACTCGGTTCGCCGACCCTCCGTTGAACGAACTGCCGCCGTCGAACGTCACATCCTGCGGGCAGTACATGGTCTTCGGGTTCGCGCCCACCACGGCGTAGGGCCGATCGTAGCCGACCGTGATGGTGAATGTCTGCGACGCGCTCGTGTCCACGCCGCCATTCGCCGTGCCGCCGCTGTCCTTGAGTGTCACGACGGCGTGCGCTACGCCAACCTTGCTCGACCATGCGTGGAACGTCAAACTCCCGCTCGCGGAGAGCGCGGGCTGCACGAAGAACAGTTCGCTGTTGTCGGTCGTCACGCTGAACGCCAGGGCCTGGCCGGACTCGTTGGCCGGGCCTGGGCTGATCGCCGTGGCCCAACCGGCAATCGTCCGGGATCCGGCGGCCATGGGCACGGAGATGTCTGCGCCCTTCGCGAAGCTCGGCGCATCGTTCACGGAATTGACGGTGATCGTGAAGAGCTGCGCGGGGCCGATGTCCACGCCGCCGTTGGCGGTGCCGCCGTCGTCCTTGAGCCTCACCGTCACGATGGCGCTCCCGTTGGCCTCCGTCGCCGGCGTGTAGGTGAGCGCCCCCGCAGCGCTGATTGCAGGCTGCACGGCGAACAGCCCCGGGTTGTTATTCGTGACGTCGAAGGTCAGCCACTGCCATCGCTCAGGCTTTGGACCAGGGCGCGGGTTCGCTGCCCAGTCAACCACGCTCTGCGCCCCTGCGTCTTCGAGAACCGCCTGATTCGCGCCGCGGTCAAAGCTGGGCGCGTCGTTGACCTGGATGACGCGGATCGAGACCACCGCGGAGTCCCGGTCCGGCGAGCCGTCGGACGCACGGAAATCGAAGCGGTCCCAGTAGTCATAGCCCCAGTCGTGCAAGAGACAGTAGCTCGCCGCCCGGTAGACCACGTGCGGAGGCGTGCCGCTGAGTGTCCCACACATCGGGGGAACGGTGATTTCGTACGCCAGGGGCAGGCCAAGCCCATGCGTCGCGGTGAGGGTGATCGGCATCTCCGCCCCCTCCAGCACGCCAACGTCCAGCGTCTGGAAATCGGCAACGATGTTGGAACTGCCCACGACGATGTGGGACCACATTGCGAAGCTTGTGTCCTGGCCGCCGTCGGCCGTCCCGCCGTCGTCATGGAGCTTCACGCCCACCCAGGCATCGCCCACCACATCGGTCGCCGGCGTGAAGGTCAGCGTGCCGTCGACCGCGACCGCCGGCTGCTCGCTGAAGAGAGCGCTGTTGTCGTTCGTAACGATGAAATCCAGCGCCTGGCCGCTCTCGTCGAGCGGCCCGGCGCTCATGCCGGTCGCCCAGCCAGTGACGGTCTGCGGCCCGGCGTTCTTTGCTACTGTCTGATCAGGCCCCGGCGCGAACGTGGGAGCGTCGTTTCTTGGAGTGATCGTGACTGTCGCGGTCGCGACGTTGCTGTCCGCGATGTCGTCCGACGCCACGAAGGTAAACGTATCAACACCGTGGAAATTCGCCTCGGGCCAATACCCCATTTGCCCTTCTCCGGCCGCGACCGTACCGTGGATAGGCGGCACGACGATCCGATACAGCACCCTGTCGCCGTCGGCGCCGTCCGAATCTGTCGCAGCCGACGTGATGGACTTGTATCCGTCCTCCCGAGTTGTTAGCACCTGGTCATAGGCACTTGGTGGAACGTTCGAGACCACGCGAAGCTTGGCAACGAAGGCGGCCTCGCCGGACGCCCTGGGACGCACAGGATTCCCCCACGTTGCCATGCTCCATCCCGTCACGTGCGCACTGCCATCCGCAGACACTGCAACATCAAACCCTTCGTCGTACGAACTCCCCCCCAGGAAGGTATTCGCAAGCAAGGCGCCGTCGGGACTGAGCTTTGCCACGAAGGCATCATCCCACCCCCCCGCAATCGCGATGGCCGGGTCGCCCCAGGTGGTCGGGCAGCAAGGGTCTGTTGGCGCGTCGGTGTATCCGACGATGAAGATGATGCCATTGGTATCGAGCTCGATACCATAGCCACCATCTTCCCGGCTTCCCCCGAGGAAGGTGTTCCATACCAGGCCGCCGTCAGCGCCGATCTTCGCAGCAAACGCATCGCCGTAGCACTGGCCGTGCGCTCGGACGGGGCTGCCCCAACTACCGGATGAGCTACCGGCAATGAAGGCGTTAGCATCCGCATCGACTGCGATTCCTGCCACGCCGACAGTGGGAAGAAACGTGTGCCACTGCAGGGCGCCGTCGGCGTCGAGACGCGCCACGACGCCTGCCGCCGTTCCAACAAACGCATTGACGGGATCGCCCCACGCGCCTAGACTCACCCCCGTGATGGTGGCGCGCCCAGTGGCGTCCACCGCAATGCGCGGGCCGTAGTCGCTCTCAGCCCCCCCAAGGAAGGTGTTCCAGAGAACCACGCCGCTGGTGTCGAGCTTCGCAACGAAGATGTCGTAGGCTCCGGTGGCGGAGACGCTGAAAGCACGGACTGGCGCACCCCATGCGACGGTGCTCGAACCCGTGACGTACCCGTTGCCGCTCGCATCGACGGCAATCCCGCCGCGACCGCCATACTCGTCGCCCTGGAAAAAGGTGGTCCACAGCAGAGCGCCGTTGGTGTCGAGCTTCGCCACGAAGCGATCCATCGGCCCCGAGAAAGGCCGGATCGGCACGCCCCATGCGTCCTCGCTCGAACCAGTCACGTAGACATTGCCACTCGCATCCACCGCGATGCTGTCACCATAGTCGTCGCGCTGGCTCCCGAGGAATGTGTTCCACTGGAGAACACCGTTCGCGTCAAGCTTGGCCACGAAGGCGTCGGCGCCGAATCTGGAATGCGCGCGTATCGGCTCACCCCAACTGCTCCCGCTATTCCCAGTGACATAGACACCGCCGTCGCGATCGACGGCGACTCCGCTCGCCGCTCCTCCGAGGAACGTGTTCCAGACCAACGGAGAATCCGGGACCAAGGGACCCGTCTCGGCTCTGAGGCCGACGACCCAGCCGACCACGAGGAGGCCGGCGCCGATCAGAACCCGCCCGATCCGCTTCATGTGCTCATCCCCGAACCCCGAAGACATATACCCCAGGTCGAGAACCTGGGATACACGGTGTGACAAGTCTATCATTATCAACCACCTACGGGAATCGCCGACATGGATACGGAGTCGGCACAGGCCGACGCCCTCCAGATCGACGTCCTCGGGCCAGGGCCAGGGCTAGGGCGGACTCCGATGGTGGATATCGACTGGGCGCCGCTCAGGGTTTAGATGCAGG
>DATDCY010000325.1 GCA_036524115.1 bacterium
CCGCTGCGCCGTCGCGAGCGTGCGCGCCGCCGCGGGCAGGTGCCCGCCGCGGCCCGGCGCCGCCTCGTCGGCCGCGAGGAACGTCCGGCCGGTCGCGAACTCGAGGGCGACCTCCCGGTCGGCGTCGGGGGAGAGACCGAAGAGGTCCAGCTGCACGACGGGCTGGTCCGCGAGCGACGTGCGCCAGTTCTCGAAGGGCACGAAGGCGCGATCGGGGTCGGCGAGCCCCGGCAGGGCGGCGCGGGCGACCCCCTTGGCGATCTCATCGGCAAGGCGCGAGGCGCGCGACTCCAGGTCCGGCCACTCGTCGAGGAGCACCACCGGCGGGGCCGGGAGGTAATCGACGATCGTCTGGCGCGAGTGCAGCAGCGCCGCCGCGTAGTGCTCCAGGCCGGGGAGCGCCGCGGCCTGCTGCGCCAGCCACGACTCGCCGCCTTCGGGGGCCCCCTCGGGGGCGACGAGGTGCTTGTTCAGGGTGCCAAGCACCCCGCCGTCGAGAAAGATCTCGCGCGCCGGCAGGACGACGAAGCGCTCGAGCGGGCCGGTGTTGCGCTGGGTCTCGGGGTCGAAGCGGTGGATCGAGTCGACCTCGTCCCCGAAGAGCTCGACGCGCACGGGCGAGCCCTCGCCGGGGGGGAAGAGGTCCACGATGCCGCCGCGCTGGGCGAAGTCCCCCGGCTCGGCGGCGCGCTCGACGGGGCGGTAGCCCCACTGGAGCAGGTGGCGGCGCAGGCGTTCCCAGGAGAGCGTGTCGCCGCGGCGCACCTCCAGCCGCGCGAGCAGCAGCCTGCCCCGGGGGATGAGGTGCTGGAGCACCGCCTCGAGCGGGGCGACGAGCAGCGGGCGGCCCCCGCCGGCTGCGAGCGCGGCGAGCGTTTCGATGCGGGCGGCGGCGATCCCGGGCTCCGGCGAGAGCGGCTCGAAGGGGAGGACCTCGCGCGACGGGAAGAGCAGGGCGCGCTCGCCGCGCGCGAGCCAGAACGCGGCCTCGCGGTGGAAGCGCTCGGCCTCCGCGTTGCCGGCCGTGACGACGAGCAGCGGGGATGCGATCGCGCGGTGGAGCATCGCGGCGAGGAACGGTCGCGCGGCGGGGACGGCGCCGCGCAGCGTGATCCGCGCCGGCGCCTTGCGCAGCGCCTCCGCGACCTCCCGGAGGATGGCCTCAGCCTGCGCGTTCATCGCCTCGTCGGGTGCTCTGCGTCGTTCGAGCCGCCGGAGAGTCGGCGCCGGAGTTCTTGGGGGGCGTGATCACAGACCCTGAAGAGGCACGGGAATAAGAACGTGCGGCACCGTCTGCCGGAGGTGCCGGGGAGCGTCATTTTTCGTCCTGGCAAGACACGTCGAACGGGTCGGTCCGGTGCTGCCCAGGCCCTGCAGGAGCGTCATCTTGGGTCCTGGCAAGGCAGCGACAAGCGCGCGCGGAGGCGTACTGGAAAGTACGCCGCACAAGCAGCGCGCGGAGCAACGCCGCCAGGGCGCAAGAGGGCCTCCTGAACGGCCCGGGCTACTCCGTCATGCAGTCGGGGTGGTACCAGGTGTCGGTCTCGCGGTTCCAGTACAGCTCCTTCTTCAGCCCGATGCCCTTGCACTTGGCGCACGGGGCGTTCGGCCAGGCGGCCCACTGGTCCGCCTTCTCGTCCCAGGCGGTGAAGGTCTTGCCCTGGAACTGCCGGGGCTCCTTGTGCATCCAGGAGTCGTCCTCCTTGAAGAACTCCACGATCTTGTCCCAGAAGCCCATCGAATCCCCCCTCTTCGTCGTCGCCTGCACGCTCACCTATCACATCCGGGCCCCGGCGTAAACCGGCCTGTCCGCCGGCTTCGGCCGCGGCGGCCGCCTCCATCCTACCCGTCCGCCGGGCCTCGCGCCAGTCCGTGCGCCGCCGGGCGCTTCAGGGGCCGGCGAGGAGGGTCACGTCGGCGAGGCGGGAGCTCCCGGTGAGGGCCATGAGCAGCCGGTCGACGCCGAGCGCGTTGCCGGCGCAGGGCGGGACGCCGGACGCCAGCGCGTCGAGGAACGCGCGGTCGACGGGGTAGGGCTCCTTCCCGCGGCGGGCGCGCTCGGCGTTGTCGCGGGCGAAGCGCTCCTCCTGCTCGCGCGCGTCGGTCAGCTCCGAGAAGCCGTTGCAGATCTCGAGGCCGTCGAGGAGGAGCTCGACGCGCTCGCAGACCGCGGGATCGTCGGCCTTGCGCCGCGCGAGCGCCCCGGCCGGCGCCGGCCAGTCCGTGAGGAAGACCGCGCCGAGCTCCGCGAGCCGCGGCTCGACCTTCTCGACAAAGTCCTCGAAGAAGCGCTCTTCGTCGAACGCGCGCGAGGGGCGCCACCGGGCCCAGCGGCCGTAGGCTTCGTCGACCGTGAGGCGCGCGAACGGGCGCGGCCAGCTCCCGAGGCGTGTCGGGACGCCCTCGTCCTCGAGCGCGGCGGCCGCCACGGCCACGAGCTCCTCGGTGGTCGCCATCAGGTCGTGGTAGTCCTCGCCGCCGGCGTACCACTCGAGCAGGGTGAACTCCGGCGCGTGCCGCTCCCCGCGCTCCCCGGCGCGGAAGGCGCGCGCGACCTGGACGATGCGCGTGCAGCCGGCGGCCAGGAGCTTCTTCATCTCCAGCTCGGGTGAGGTGGCGAGATGTCGCCCCGAACCCGCCGGGATCGCGTCCACGTGCGCGTCGATCCCCGGGCAGACCACGCGCTGGGGCGTCTCGACTTCAATGAAGCCGCGCTCCTGGAACCAGCCGCGCAGCCGGCGCACCACGAAGTCGCGCAGCCGCAGCCGCTCGTGCAGCGGCCTTGAACGGTAGCGGTGCCGGTCCATTGAAGACGATGTCGTTACGCTGGCTGGATGCGAGCGTCAGTCTTCGTCCCGGCAAGGCAGCCCGGCATGTCCGCGCGGAGGCGTACTGGTGTACGCCGCACAAGCGAGACTGCCGGGCAACGCCGCCGGGGCGGAGAATGGCCTCGCAGCCAGCCCGCGCACTAGCGCGCCACGCGGCGGAGATATTCTCCGGTTCTCGTGTCGATCTGGAGCCAGTCGCCTTGCTTGACGAAGAGCGGCACCATGATCGAGGCGCCGGTGGAGAGCTTGGCGGGCTTGGTCGCGCCGGTCGCCGTGTCGCCCTTGACGCCGGGGTCGGACTCGATCACCTCCAGCTCGACGAAGTTCGGCGGCGTGACGCCGATCGGCTGCTCGCGGAAATAGAGGATCTTGACGGAGAGGTTCTCGGTGATCCAGTTCGCGGCATCCCCGACGTGCTCCGCGTCGAGCTCGACCTGCTCGTAGCTCGCGCTGTTCATGAAGTGGTAGCGGTCCCCCTCCTTGTAGAGGAACTGCATGTCGTGCTCCTCCAGCGCGGCCGGCTCGAGCCGCTCGCCCGTCTTGTAGGTCCGGTCGAGGACGGCGCCGGTGATCATGTTCTTCAGCCGGGTGCGCGTGAAGGCATTGCCCTTGCCGGGCTTGACGTGCTGGAAGTCCGTGACCACGTAGGGTGCGCCGTCAATGACCACCTTGAGGTTCTTCCGGATGTCGGATGTCTCGTACATCTGCTCCTCCGTTGCTGCTCGCGTTGGATTGTGCCGCGGTTGCGGGCGCCGCGCGCGGGCCCCGCGCGGGACCCTGGCGGGCCGCGCCGCGCGGCCGGTCAGAC
>DATDCY010000326.1 GCA_036524115.1 bacterium
GCCGGGCACTGCCCGCTCGTCGAGACCGGCCCCGAGCGCGATCCGCTGCCGCCGCTGGGCCGCCCGGGCGCGGCGGGCGGACGCGCGGCCCTCGAAGCCCTGAGCGAGGCGATCTGCCTGGCGCTCGACGGCCGCGTCGCCGGGATCGTCACCGCGCCGATCAGCAAGGAGGCGATCCGGGCGGCCGGCTCCCCCTTCCCGGGGCACACGGAGCTTCTCGCCGCCTTCACGGGGACGAAGCGCTACGCGATGATGCTCGTGGGCGGGCCGCTGCGCGTGGTCCTGGCGACGATCCACGAGCCGCTCGCCCGCGTGCCGGCGCTGATCACGCCGCGGGTGGTCCGCGAGACGATCGCGCTGACGTGGGAGGCGGTGCGCGACCTCGGGCTGCGGCGGCCGCGGATCGCGGTCTGCGGCCTGAACCCCCACGCCGGCGAGGCGGGCCTCATGGGCCGCGAGGAGCGGCGGATCATCGGCCCCGCGGTCCGGGCGATGGCGGCCAAGGGCGTCCCGGTCACCGGCCCGCTGCCCGCGGACACGGTCTTCTTCCGGGCGGCGCGCGGGGAGTTCGCCGCGGTCGTCGCGATGTACCACGACCAGGGGCTCGGACCCCTCAAGACCCTCGCCTTCGACACCGGCGTCAATGTCACGCTCGGCCTGCCGATCGTCCGCACCTCGGTGGACCACGGCACGGCGTTCGACATCGCGGGCAAGGGCGTCGCGAGCCCGGCGAGCCTGCTGGCGGCGGTCGAACTGGCGGCAACGCTGGCGCGGCACAGAGGGCGGGCTTGAAATCCCCCCTGCCCCCCTCTGCCAAGGGGGGGGACTCTTGAACGCCAGTCACTTTCCTGCCAAGAAGTCCCTCGGGCAGCACTTCCTGCGGGATCGGGGCGTCCTTGCGCGGATCGTAGCCGCTGCGGCGCTCGGGCCGGACGACCGCGTCTTCGAGATCGGCGCCGGCGACGCGACCCTGACCACGCCGCTGGCTGCCGCCTGCGGCAGACTGGTCGCGCTCGAGACCGACCGGCGCCGCCTGCCGGCCCTGCGCGCCCGCTTCCCGGAGGGGGGACGCGTCGACATCGTCGAGGCCGACGTCCTGCACTACGACCTCGGGGCGCTCGCGCCGCTGGCGCCGCTGAAGTGTGTCGCGAACCTCCCCTACAACATCGCCACCGCGGTCCTCGACCGCCTGCTCGCGCGGCGCGGGACGTTCTCGCTGCTGGTGCTGATGTTCCAGAAGGAGGTCGCGCGGCGGCTCGTCGCCGGCCCCGGCGACCCGGCCTACGGCTCGCTCTCGCTCGCGACGCAGTACCGGGCGGAAGCCGAACTGGTGTTCACGGTACCGCGGGGGGCGTTCGCGCCGCCGCCGAAGGTCGAGTCAGCGGTCGTGCGCCTGGTGCCGCGCCCCGAGCCGCTGCTCCCGCCGGAGGCCGAGCGGGTCTTTGAGACGCTCCTGCGCGCCGGCTTCGCCCAGCGACGCAAGCTCTTCCTCAACTCGGCCGCCGCCTCGGGCCGGGCGATCGACCGCGATGCGCTCGCCGCCGCGCTGCACGAGCTCGGCCTCACGGAGAAGGCGCGGGCGGAGGAGATCCCCCTCGAGGGCTTCCTCCGCCTCGCGACGCTCCTGATAACCACCCCGGCAGGCAAGGGAGCACCGAGAGCGCATTGACGTCCCGTCACCCCGGACGCATCAGAGCGGTGGTACACTCCCACCCCCATGAGTGACATTACGATCCGCCCGGTGCGAACGAAGGCCGACGAGCGCCGCTTCATCGACTTTCTCTACACGCACTACCGCGATGCCAAGCACTGGGTGGCGCCGCTGCGCATGGAGCGGCGCAAGCTGATCGACACCCGGAAGAACCCCTTCTACCGGCACGCCGAGCGCGAGCTCTTCCTCGCCGAGCGCGGCGGGAAGATCGTCGGGCGCATCGGCGCCATCGTGAACCACAACCACAACCGGCGCCACAACGACCGGGTCGGCTTCTTCGGCTTCTTCGAGAGCGTCGACGACCCGCAGGTCGCCGCGGCGCTTCTCGAGGCGGCCCGCGGCTGGCTGCGCGGCCGCGGGATGGACGCGATGCGCGGGCCGGCCAACCCCTCGGTGAACGACGAGTACGGGCTGCTCGTCGAGGGTTTCGATCTGCCGCCGGCCGTGATGATGCCCTACAACCCGCCGTACTACGCGGCGCTCCTCGAGGGCTGCGGCCTGCGCAAGGCCCGGGACCTCTACGCCTATCTGCTGACGACGCCGGAGACGGTCGCCAACGCCAAGCTCAAGCGCGCCCACGAGGTCTTCCAGAAGCGCAGCGGGCTGGTGTACCGCTCCCTCAACATGAAGGACTTCCCGGCGGAGATCGCGCGGATCAAGCAGGTCTACAACCGCGCCTGGCAGGGGAACTGGGGCGAGGTCCCGATGACCGACGAGGAGTTCGACGCGCTGGCCGCCGACTTCAAGCAGGTCGTGGAGCCGGAGCTGGTCCTCTTCGCGGAGACGCCGGCCGGCGACGTGGCCGGGTTCGCGCTGAACCTCCCGGACATCAACCAGGTGCTCAAGGACAACCCCCGCGGCGGCCTGCTGCGCGGGCTCTGGCTGCTGCTGACCCGGCGCAGGCGGATCGACTTCTGCCGGGTCATGGTGCTCGGCGTGCTCCCGGAGTACCGGCGCACCGGCGCGGCGGGCGTGCTCTTCTATGAGTACGCGCTGCGCGCCGTCAAGCTCGGGTACCGCGGCGGCGAGGCCAGCTGGATCCTCGAGGACAACGTGATGATGGTCCGCGCCGCCGAGATGATGGGCGGCCGCCTCTACAAGACCTATCGCATCTACGAAGCGCCGCTCTAGTCCCCCTCTTCCCGACCCGTCCGGCGGATCAGAGTTCCTGGTGGTGCTCGGCGAGGTACTTCGCCACGCCCTCGGGGGTCGCCTGCATCCCGTCCTTGCCGGCTTCCCACCCCGCCGGGCAGACCTCGCCGTGCTTCTCGGTGAACTGCAGCGCGTCGACCATCCGCAGCATCTCGTCCACGTTGCGCCCCAGCGGCAGGTCGTTGACCACCTGGTGGCGCACCACACCCGCCTTGTCGATGAGGAACGAGCCGCGGAAGGCGACGCCCCCGTCGGCCTCGACGTCGTAGGCGCGGCAGATCTCGTGCTTGACGTCGGCGACGAGCGGGTAGCCGACCTTGCCGATGCCGCCGTTCTCCACGGCCGTGTTCTTCCACGCCAGGTGCGTGAACTGCGAGTCGATCGAGACGCCGATCACCTCGACGCCCCGCTTCTTGAACTCCTTGAGCCGGTGGTCGAACGCCAGCAGCTCCGAGGGACAGACGAACGTGAAGTCCAGCGGATAGAAGAAGACGACGGCGTACGTGCCCTTCGTCGCCTTCGAGAGGGTGAACTGCGCGATCTCGTTGTTCCCGAGCACCGCCTGCGCCGTGAAGTCCGGCGCCTTCTTGCCGACCAGCACTCCCATTTCGTTCTCCTTTCCTGGTTAAACCACTGTCCTCGACACCAGCGCGAGCGGGATTTTTCGTCCTGGCAAGGCGCCCGAGGATGCGGCTGCGGAGGCGTACGAGGTGTACGCCGCACAAAGCCGCGACGAAGGCAACGCCGCCAGGGCGGAAAAGACCCTCGCGCTATTCGTAGGCGGGGCTCTCGCGGGTGATCTTGCCGCTGAAGAGCCGGTACACCCAGAACTGGTAGCCGATGACGATCGGCACCATGACCAGCGCGACCGCCAGCATCACCCCGAGCGTCGCCCCGGTGGAGGCGGCGTTGAATGCCGTCTTCGAGAAGGCCGGGTCAAGGCTGGAGGGGAAGATGTTCGGGAAGAGCCCGGCCACCCCGAAGAAGGTCGCGCCCACGATCGTCAGCGCCGAGAAGCCCCAGGCCCCGCCCCAGGAGCCCCGCGCCATCGCCACCCGCGTGCCGACCAGGCCGACGACCGCGAGCACCGGGAGGACCCAGAGCACCGGCATCGCGAGGTAGTTGGCATACAGCGGCGTCGCGAACCAGCTCGCGCCGAGGAAGGCCACCGCGATCACCAGCAGCGCCGGCCAGAGCTTCGCGGCCAGGGACGCGGCGCGCTCGTGCAGGCCGCCCTCGGTGCGCCAGGCGCCCCAGAGCGCCCCGTGCACGAGAAAGAGCAGCACGAAGAGCGCGCCGCCGAGCAGCCCGTAGGGGTTGAGGTAGGTCAGCAGGTTGCCCTGGAAGACGCCCTCGCGGTCGATGGGCACCCCGGCGAAGATGTTCGCGAACGCGACGCCGAAGAGCAGCATCGGCAGCGCGCTCGCGACCGTGAAGAGGCCGTCCCAGCGCGCCCGCCAGCCGGCGCCGTCGACCTTGCCGCGGTACTCGAAGGCGATGCCGCGGATGATGATCGCGAAGAGCAGCAGCATCAGCGGCGTGTACATCGCGCTGAACATCGCCGCGTAGGCGTCGGGGAACGCCGCGAAGGTCGCCCCGCCCGCCGTCAGCAGCCAGACCTCGTTGCCGTTCCAGAACGGCCCCATCGCGGAGTAGATGACCCGCCGGTCGGTCTCGTCCTTCGCGAGGAACGGCATCAGGGAGCCGAGCCCCAGGTCGAAGCCGTCGAGCATGAAGTAGACCGCCCAGAGCACGCCCCAGAGAATGAACCAGATCGTCTCAAGCATTGCCGTCCCCTCCCCTCGCCCGCGCTAGTCCGCCACCGGGCCGCGGCGGGCGAAGCGCGCCATGAGCGAGATCGCGATGAAGCCGAGGATCCCGTAGACCGCGACGAACGCGACGAGGCTCGTCGCCACCTGCACCGTCGCCAGCCGCGACACCGCAGCCGACGTCTTCATGACGCCGTAGACGATCCACGGCTGCCGCCCGACCTCCGCCAGGATCCAGCCGGTCTCGATCGCGATCCAGGGCAGCGGCAGCGCCCAGACCATCAGCCGCAGGAAGCCCGGCCGCCCGGCGGGGTTGCCGCGGACGAGCCAGGCCCCCAGCGCGACCAGCAGCAGCAGGGAGCCGGCGCCGACCATGATCTTGAAGGAAAGCCAGGAGGGAAAGATCGGCGGGCGCTCCGACGCCGGGAACTCCTTGAGCCCCTTGACCGTGGCGGCCGTGTCGTGGAACGCCAGCAGGCTGAGCAGGCCGGGGATGGGCAGGGCCTCGACGGCGTTGCGCTCGCCGGATGGGTCCGGCCACTGGATCAGGTACATCGGCACGTTCGCGCCCGTCTCCCAGTGCGACTCCATCGCGGCGAGCTTCGTCGGCTGCGTCGCCGCGACCTCGGAGCCGCTGAGATGGCCGAGGCCCACGACGACGAGCGCCGCGGCCGCCGCGAACGTGGCGGCGAGGCGGAAGGACTTGGTGAAGAACGCGACGTTCTGGCCGCGCAGCAGGTGCCAGGCGCTGATCCCGAGCACGAAGAAGCCGGCGGCCGCGTAGGCGCCGCTGACCGTGTGCACGAACGTCATGAGCGCGAAGCCCTGCGAGATGACGGCGAGGAAGTCGGTGACCTCGGCGCGGCCGTTGCGGATCGTGTAGCCGACGGGGTGCTGCATCCAGGAGTTGGCGGTGAGGATCCAGTACGCCGACATGTTGGACGCGAGCGCCACCAGCCAGATGGCGACCGCGTGCGCCTTCGGCGAGAGCTTCTTCCAGCCGAGGGCCCAGACCGCGATGAACGTCGACTCGAGGAAGAAGGTCACGGTCGCCTCGATCGCGAGCAGCGCGCCGAAGACGTCGCCGACGTAGGTGGAGTAGCGCGACCAGTTCGTGCCGAACTGGAACTCGAGGGTGATGCCGGTGACCACCCCGATGGCGAAGTTGATGAGGAAGAGCTTGCCCCAGAACTTCGCCATGCGCCGGTACTCCTCGTCGCCGGTGCGCACGTAGACCGTCTCCATGATCGCGATGAGCACGGAGATGCCGAGCGTCAACGGCACGAAGATGAAGTGGAACAGCGTCGCGGCGGCGAACTGCAGCCGCGACAGGAACAGGACGTCCATGGCTACCTCCTCCTCGGTTTGTTGGCCTTGACGGGCGGGACCGGCCGCTCCTGCGCGGCGAGGGCCGCGAAGGTCGTGCCGGCGAGCGTCTCGCGCAGCTGGCGGCGCGCCTCGGACCAGACGCGGTGCGCCGGGCAGAAGCAGGAACGGGAGCAGGACTGGGGGTGCAGCACGCACTTGTTCAGGGAGAGCACCCCCTCGCCGGACTCGACGACCTGCAGCAGGGTGACCCGCTCCGGCGGCACGACCAGCTCGTAGCCGCCGCGGGCCCCCTGGTGGATGCGGATGATGCCGGCGCGCGCGAGCCGCTGGGCGATCTTGCCGAGGAACGGCTCGGGGATCTCCCGCGCCCGTGCCACCTCCTTCCGGGGGACGACCCGGCCCGACGGCTCGAGGGCCAGGTGCAGGATGCAACGCACCGCGTATTCAGTCGCCCGCGTGATCTCCATTGCCGACCTCCAAACTAAGATATATAGGACGTTGTTAGTCTCATTTGTGGTGAAAGGTATCCCCGCCCCGCCGGGCTGTCAAGCGGAAAATCGCGCCGCGCGCGTGCCGTGCTATGATCCGCGCGATGGCGGCGGTGGACCTCATCCCCCTTGGCGGCCTCGGCGAGATCGGCCTGAACTCGCTCGTCGTCTGCTCTGACGGCGAGGCGCTCCTCGTCGACTGCGGCCTGATGTTCCCGGAGGAGGAGCACCTCGGCGTCGACGTCGTCATCCCCGACTTCACGCACCTGGCGGAATGCGGCGACCTGCTGCACGGCGTGGTCCTGACGCACGGGCACGAGGACCACATCGGCGCCCTGCCCTACTTCCTCGACCGCTTCGACGTGCCGATCCACGGCACGCCGCTGACCCTGGCCCTGGTGCGCGAGAAGCTGCGCGAGTTCGACCTGGCGGACAAGGCGCGCCTCGTGCCGCTCCAGGACGGCGAGACGATCGCGCTCGGGCCCTTCGCGGTGGAGACCATTCCGGTCGCTCACAGCATCCCCGCGGGCGTCGGCCTCGCGATCGACACGCCGGCCGGACTGATCGTGCATTCCGGCGACTTCAAGCTCGACCCGGCGCCGGTCGACGGACGCGCGACGGACCTGGCGCGCTTCACCGCGCTCGGCGACCGCGGCGTGCTGGCGCTGCTGGCCGACAGCACCAACGTCGAGCACGCGGGGAGCACCGCTTCCGAGAGCTCGCTCGCGCCGGCCCTGCGCGCGATCGTCGCGGAGGCGCCGGGACGGGTGATCGTCGCCACCTTCGCGTCGCACATCCACCGCATCCAGCAGTTGGTCGACATCGCCCGCGAGACGCGCCGGCGCATTCACCTCGCGGGCCGGAGCATGGTCTCGGTGGTCGGCATGGCCTCCCAGCTCGGGGCGCTGCGCCTGCCCTCCTCGCTCCTCGTCGACGCCGGCGAGCTGCGGTCGCTCCCCCCCGAGCGCGTCCTCATCCTCACCACCGGCAGCCAGGGCGAGCCGCTCGCGGCGCTCTCGCGCATGGCCGTCAACGACCACAAGCAGATCTCGATCCTCCCCGGCGACCGCGTCGTGATCTCGGCGCGCGTCATCCCCGGCCACGAGAAGGCCATCGCGCGGACGGTCAACCACCTCTTCCAGCGCGGCGCAGACGTCTACTACGGCAGCGACGCGGGCATCCACGTCTCGGGGCACGGCAGCCGCGACGAGCTGCGGGCGCTCATCCGCGCGGTCCGCCCGCGCCACTTCGTGCCGGTCCACGGCGAGTACCGCCACCTGGCGCGCCACGCGCGCCTCGCGGCGGAGGCCGGCGTCGAGCCCGCTCGCGTCATCGTCGCGGAGAACGGCGACCGCATCCGCTTCGCCGACGGCGAGGCCGAGCGCGCCGGGCGGATCGCCGCGGGGAGGGTGCTCGTCGACGGGAAGGCCCACGGCGACATCCACGACGCCGTCCTCAAGGACCGCCGGCGCCTGGCGCAGGACGGGATCATCCTCGTCATCCTCGGCGTCAACCGCCAGACCGGCGAGGTCGTCTCCGGGCCGGACATCGTCAGCCGCGGCGTCGCCTTCGCCGGCGAGGAGGAGGCGCTGCTCGCGGACGCGCGCGAGGTCGTCGCCGGCGTCCTCGCCGAGACGGGGGCGGAGGTGCTCACGGAATGGGGCGAGGTGCAGATCAAGGTGCGCAAGGCGCTGCGCAAGTTCGTCGACAAGCGGCTGGAGCGCCGGCCGCTCATCCTCCCGACGGTCATCGAGATCTAGTGGCGGCCCGGACGGATATATGCCGATGTGCGCTTCGGGGTCCTGTCGCTGCGCACCCCCGTCGAGCGCCCGGAAACGCCCGCTGCCTCGCGCCGTCGAATGGCGGGCGCTTCCATGGGGGCTCCGCCCCCTCTGGCGCGGCGCTGGCGCGCCGCTGTCACCCCCCGGGGCCGACGTCATGAGTCCGGGACAGGAGCCAGCCGATGAACGCTGAGCAGCATGACGACGAGCCGGTCGAGATCCCCATCGACGGGGTGCTCGACCTGCACACCTTCCGGCCGCGCGACGTGAAGGAGGTCGTCCCGGAGTACCTCGCCGCCTGCCGGGCGCGCGGCATCCTCGCGGTCCGCATCATCCACGGCAAGGGCGACGGGACGCTGCGGCGGACGGTGCACGCGCTGCTGGCGCGCGAGCCCGCCGTCGTGGACTACGCGCTGGCCGACCCCGGCGCCGGCGGCTGGGGGGCGACCCTCGTGACCCTCGCCCCGCCATGATCCGCGCGTGCGCGCGGATCCGGAAGAACCGCCTGTGCACCAAGTTCCGAAAGTGTGCCTTGACTCGATTCCGAGCGGCCGTGCGGTGTGATCAAGCAGGGGGCCTGCCTTCCTGAAATCCGCGCTTCGGCGCGGATGTGCTCACTCGCGGACGGTGAAGCGCAGCCTCGTCGAGGCCGCCTCGGACGCGCGGTCCCCGAGCTGCCAGGCCTCGATGATGTGCAGGTGGCCGAGGAGCAGCGCGTAGCGCGCGTCCGACATCTGCTCGAACTGGAGGCCGGCCATCCGCAGGTCCTGCACCGCGCGCGCCCAGCGGACCCGCGCCACGACCTTGAGGTCCTCGGCGTTGCCGTCCTTGGCGATCAGGTGCAGGCTCGCGAGGACCAGCTGTCCCGGCGCGAGGTCCTGCCGTACGTACAGGCCCAGTCCGCCGCGGCCGATGCTCGCCAGGTAGCCGATCTCCGGCGAGCCGCCCTGGACCACGACCTCGACCGGCCCCATGGCGCTCAGGCGCAGGTGCCTGCGCTTCTCGATGCCGCTCCCGTCCGTCATCATCATGTCACCGGATCATAGCACGGGGCCCGCCCACGCAGGCGCACGCGCGCGGGCGCGGCGGCCGCGCACGGCGCCTCAGGCCGCGGTCGGCTGGGGCCGCGCGTTGGCGGCCAGCTCGAGGAAGGCCCGGTAGCGGTCCGCGGCGGCCTCCTGCGCGCGGTGCCGCACCTCTGCCGCCTGCTCGCGGTTCGCGACCATCGTGCCGACGATGTCGGCGTCCATCTCCCCGCCGTCGGCCATGCCGCGCAGGATGCCGACCGCCTCGCGCGGGCTCATCCCCCGCCGGTACGGGCGCTCCTCGGTGAGCGCGGTGAACACGTCCGCGACCGCGACGATCCGGCTCTCGCGCGGGATCATCCTGCCGGGGACGTGGAACGGGTACCCCGAGCCGTCGAGCCGCTCGTGGTGGTAGCTGGCCCACGTGTTGATCTCCTCCATGCCGCGCACGCGCCCGAGGATCTTCCAGCCGTGCAGGGGGTGCTCCCGCAGCGCGACGCGCTCGGCCGGGTTCAGGGGCCGCTCCTTCTCCAGCGTCTCGCTGGGGACGGCCAGCTTCCCGAGATCGTGGAGTCCGGCAGCGATGGCCACCTTGCGGGCCGGCGCCCCGCCGAGGCCCGCGAGCGGCGCGAGGAACGCGGCGACCGCGGCCACCCCGCTGGTGTGTGTCGCCGTGAACCGGCTGCGAAAGTCGACAAGCTGCCAGAAGAGCTTGGCCAGGCTGCGGAAATCCGCCTCCGACAGCGGGACCGTGCCCAGCAGGGGCTCCTCCCTGAGATCCTGGTCGCTCCACGCGCCGACCTGGCGCGCGAAGCCCGCACGGCCCGCCGTCTCCAGCAGCGCCTCCACGAATTCCGGCACGAAGCGCGCGCCGGAACCCTCGGTCACCCCCCGCAGGTCATCGCGGCCCAGCCCCGCGTCGCGCGACCAGTCGATCGGCAGCACGCTGACGCGGTCGGCGAGGTGCAGCAGGTGGCTGCCCAGCGGGACGGGGCGGCCCCGGAAGGACTCGCCGCCCCGGTTGTCCCACGGCAGGTGGTGGTAGCGGACGATCTCCGCGGCGCCCTCGAAGCGCGGGAACGCCCTCAGCAGGCGGTAGCTGGCTTCCGCGTGCTCGTGGGGGTTCTGGACCTCGAAGCGCATGATCTCGAGCCTCTCGCGCAGCGAGAAGGCGCCGGCGTCGTGGAGGGCGGCCGCCAGCAGCAGATCGGTCTGCTCGGCCGGGGGGAGGTTGAGGGTCCGGGCGAGCGCGCGGGCGATGCGCGTCACACGCAGGTGGTGGTTCGCCACCGCGGGGCACATCAGATCGAACGCGGCCGAAACGGAGAAGACGACATCGCCGAGGCGGATCTCCAGCCCGTCGCCGCGATCCGTTTCCATGTGCTTGCACCCTTCCTGTCTCGCCGGGGCGGGACGCTCCAAGGTGGGCCTGCACGCGTATCGCTCTCTTAGGCAATATATGCCTGCGATACGCCGTGGGGCCGGAAATCTCGCCGCCGGATCCGCCCTTCAAGTCCGGCGCCCGGGTGCCACGACGTCCGATAGTTGTAACACCCAGCGGCGAATCGGGTACAATCATGTGCAACATCGGCAGCCGCGTCGGAGCGGCCGCCTGGAGGAACGTGGATCGTGCACATGGCTGACGCCCTGCTCTCCCCCGCGGTCGGGGTGAGCTTCTGGACGGTGTCGGGCGCGTGCCTCGGCCTCTGCGCGAGGAAGGTCAGGAAGACGCTCGACGACCACAAGGTCCCGCTGATGGGCGTCCTCGGGGCGTTCGTCTTCGCGGCGCAGATGATCAACTTCGCAATCCCCGGCACCGGCTCCTCCGGCCATCTCGGCGGCGGGCTGCTCCTGGCGATGCTGCTCGGCCCGTACGCGGCCTTTCTGACGATCTCGTCGGTCCTCGTGGTCCAGGCCTTCTTCTTTGCCGACGGGGGACTCCTCGCTCTGGGCACGAACGTCTTCAACCTCGGTGTCTTCCCCTGCTTCGTCGGGTTGCCGCTCTTTCGCGCCCTTGCCGGAAAGGACCCCTCCCCGGCGCGCACGACCGGCGCAGCGGTCACGGCAGCCGCGGTCGGCCTGGAGCTGGGGGCCATGGGCGTCGTCGCCCAGACCTTCCTCTCCAGGCGCAGCGAACTGGCGCCCTGGCCGTTCGCGGCGCTCATGGGCGGCATCCACCTTCCCGTCGGGATCATCGAGGGGATCGTCACCGCGGTCGTCGCCGGCTATGTCTTCAAGGTCAGGCCGGCCCTGCGGGCGCAGGCGCTCGGCACCGATCCGGCCGCCGGCGAGGCGCGCTCGCTGCGCCCCCTGGTCGCCGGGCTGGCCGCGGCGGCGCTTCTCGTCGGCGGCGCCGTCGTCTGGCTCGCCTCCTCCCGGCCGGACGGCCTGGAGTGGAGCATAGCGCGGGTGACGGGGAAGGCGGAGCTCGAGGGCGCGAAGCACGGGTTTTCCGGCTCGGTTGCGCGCTTGCAGGAGAAGACCGCGATCCTCCCGGACTACGCGCTTCCCGGCAAGGGTGGCGCCACGCCGGCGGGAGCCACCGGCGCCGCCCGGCCTGCGATGGGCACCGGCACCTCGCTGGCCGGCGTGGTCGGCGCGGCGCTGACCCTCGGGCTCGCGTTCCTGCTCGGCGCCGTCGTCTCGCGACGGCGCGGCGGCGTCACGGGGGGCTGAGGCCTGCCGCCCTCGGCTCGACGGCCCGGCGGACTGCGCAGCCATCTCTCAGAACAGCCCTCCCAACCCGCCCGCGTACCCGGTCAACTCCGCATAGCCCTCGACCGCAACGGCCCGCCCGGCCGCGGTGCCGCGCCCGCCGACCGCCCCCTCCCAGTACGTGACGCCGGTGGACTTCTCCGTCTGCAGTTCCTGGTCGGCGACCAGCGGCGATATCTCGATGTCGATGCCGGCGGCGGGGACGCGCAGCCTCCAGCGCGCCGGATAGCTCGCGCCGCTGTGCGGGCTGCGCCACTGCGCGAGCGCCTCGACGGTCGCATCGTCGTGCGCCAGGTGCCGCGGCGTCCCGCCCGCGTCGACGAGCGTGCCGGAGGAGGCGGGCGCGGCGCCGCCGTCGCGGCGCCGCAGCCGGTAGACCATCAGCGCCCGCCCGTCGGAGAACCGCAGCCCGAACCAGTCCCACCCCGCGAGGTCGTCTGCGAGCTGGCCGGAGCCGAACTCGTGGTCGAACCAGCTCGCGCCCCGGACGCCGACTTCGCTGCCGCCGTCCGGGCGGACCGTGCCGGCGGTCTCCAGGTCGGTGACCGACGCGTACCACGAGGCCTGGCCGGGCGCGGGCCCCTTGCGGCTGAGGCCGCCCTCGCCGTGGAGCACGGGCGCGCCGCGGGGCCGCAACGTCAGGCGGATCTCGCATCCGCCGTCGCGGGCCGCGAGGACGAACGCGTCGTCGTGCGCCCCGGCAGACCAGTCGAGGACCCACGCGCGCAACCCGCCGGCGTCCGCGCCCGCGAGCCCCGGACCGGCGCGGGACACGCGCTCGGCGTACCGGAAGGAGCCGGCGGCGACATCCGTGAGCGTGAAGTGCGCGAGGTACAGGTCGCGGATGGACCAGGGATTGCCCGGGTCGGGCGCGCCGGGGACGACGCCCTGGCGGAAGAACGTGAGCTGGTAGCCGAAACGCCGGCCATCGGCGGCCGCGACGATCCCGGTGAAGTACCACCACTCCGTGCGGTAGTCGGGGTGCGCGCCATGGTCCCGCGGGAACGACCACGTCCGCGTCCCCTCCGCCACTGTCCACCCATCTCCCGCGTACCCGTGCGCGCTTGAAACGAAGAGCAGCAGAATTGTTCCCAGAATCGCCTTCAGACGTTGCCTGAACAGAATCAGGATCATCTGGGCGAAGGGGTGGCGCGGAGCGGGGGCCCCCCACGGGGCGGACCGAAGGGAGCACCGTGGGGGTGCTGCGCGACAGGACCCCGCAGCCCGCATCATCCCTACTCTTCCCGCAGTTGAATCTGCGGATACGTCCTGTGCACCAGCCACGCCGGGTACGCCGCCGCCCCGAGGCTCGCGCCCACCGCCACCGCCGCCGCCAGCGCGTAGCTCTCCCACGCCGGATGGAAGAACACCGTCCAGTGGAAGCTGCGCAGGTTGATCACCCGGATGAGCAGCGCCGCGACGACGGTCCCGACCACGGCGCTCAGCGCGAAGCTCGCCGCGCCGAGCCCGATCCCCTCGAGGAAGGTCACCCCCACCGCCTGCCCCGACGAGAACCCGAGCGCCCGGAAGATCCCGAACTCCCGCCGCCGCTCGGTGAAGAGCGTCAGCAGCGCCCCGGCGACGCCGAAGAACGCGGTCACGACGGCCAGCAGCCGCAGCGAGCGCGTCACCGCGAACGTCGCGTCGAAGACCGCGCGGATCGCGCGGTGCAGCTGCGCGCGCCGCTGCACGGGGTAGCCCTCGGCCGCCGCCCGGCGCTCGACCTCCTGCACCGCCGCGTCCCCGGCAGGACCCGGCCCGAGGAAGACGCCCACCGTGTTGACCGTCCGATCGCCGGCCAGCTCGAAGTAGACGGCCCGGTCCATGAGCACCACGCCATGCTCCGAGGTGTAGTCGTGGAAGACCCCCGCCACGGCGAACGCGCGCGGCCCCTCGCGCCCCGCGAGCTCGATCCGCCCGCCGGCCCGCACGCCGAAGCGGCGCGCGAAGCTCTCGCTGACGGCGACCGCGCCGCGGCGCACCTCGTCCCAGTGCTCCTCGCCGCCGCCGCCCAGCCACCGGTAGTGCGCGAAGCGCTGGAGCACGGCCGCGTCCACCGCCTGGATGTGGGCCGGCTGACCCCGGAAGAGCATCGGGACGTAGCGGTAGCAGTCGAGCGCGGCCACCCCGGGAAGCCCGCGCAGCCCGTCGACGAACGACTCGGGGATCGCGCCCTCCGCGGCCCGGCCGATGTAGAGATCGGCGGTGATCTGCGCGGCCATCCACTCGTCGAGCGAGCGCCGGAAGCTGCCGATGAGCGTGCCGAGGCCGATCGACATCGCGAGCGCCACCGTGAAGGCCGCGGTAGCCACCGCCGTGCGGCCGAGGGACCGGCGGATGAAGCCCGCCGCCAGCCGGCCGGGCAGCCCCCCGGCGCGCGCCAGGACGGCTTCAAGGGCCGGGCCCAGCACCACGAGCGCTTCGCCCGTCCCGAGGGTGAGGCCAAGCAGGACGGCGAAGGATCCGGCGATCCCGGCGGCGACCCCGGAATCCGGCAGGACGATGAGGCCGAGCCCGGCGGCGGCGAGC
>DATDCY010000327.1 GCA_036524115.1 bacterium
CTCGTTGGCTACGAGGGGGCGACGGGGGAGGGGGTCGCATCGATGGAGCGCGGGCCCGACGGGGTGTGGTCCTGGCGCTTCGTCGCGGTCACCGGCGACTTCCGCTACCGGGCGCTCGCCCGCGGCGCCGCGAGCGGCTGGTACCAGGTGCGGGCGGCCGACGCTCCGGCAGCGGGGAACTTCGAGGTGACGTACACCTACCCGGGCTACAGCGGCCTCGCGACGCGCCGGGTCGCGGGGAGCGGCGACCTCGAGGCGCTGCGGGGGACCACCGCCGAGATCGTCTTCACCTCCACGGTGGCGCTCGCGAAGGGGACGCTCGTCGCCGGGACGAACCGCGTCGCCGTGCAGCCCGCGGGGGAGCTGCGCTCCCGCGTCTCGCTCTACCTCGGCGGCGAGACCGCGTACCGCCTCGAGCTGGAGGACGCGCAGGGGCTCGGCAACGGCGGCGGCCCGGAGTACGCGATCAAGCTGCTCCCGGACGCCGCGCCCGCGGTGGAGGTGATCGAGCCCGCCGGCGAGATCGAGAGCGACCCCCGCGCGACCGTGCTGGTGCGCTACCGGGCGGGCGACGATTTTGGCCTCTCGCGGCTGACGCTGGTCGCGCGCTCGGCCGCCGGCGAGCGACGGCAACCGCTGGAGCTGCGCGCCGGCGCGCGCACGGCCGCCGGCGAGTACGAGTGGGACCTCGCCCCGCTCGCCGCCACGCCGGGCGAGGTCGTCAGCGCATACATCGAGGCCGCCGACAACGACACGATCTCGGGGCCGAAGATCGGCGCCTCCGCGCCGATCGCGGTCCGCATCGCCGACCCGCGCGTGCGGCGCGAGCAGATGCAGGAGAGCATGGAGAAGCTCGGCGAGGACCTGCTGCAGCTGCTCGCCGACGAGCTGGACCTGCAGGAGCGCTACGAGGAGCTCGCCGAGAAGACCGACCGCTGGGAGCAGTTCCCCTGGGAACAGGCCGACGAGGCGTCCGGGCGCCAGCGGGCGGCGCGCGAGACCGCTGCCCGCGCGCAGGAGCGGGCGGAGCGGCTCGCGGAGGCGCTGGACCGGGATCCCGCGACCGGCGACGAGACCGTCTTCCAGGCCGAACTGGTGCGCGAGGGGCTCCAGCGGCTGCGCGAGCGCCAGCAGGCGCCGATGGAGGAGATGGCATCCTCGATGCGTCCCGGCGAGAGCTCGCAGGAGGAGGCGCAGCAGAAGACCGGCTTCCTCGCCGAGGCCGCCGCGCAGGCGGCCCGCGCGGCCGAGCAGCTCGCGATGATGGCCGACGCGATGCAGCGCGAGAGCCGGATGGCGGACGTCCTGCGCGGGGGGCAGGAGATGGCCGACGCCGAGGACCGGCTGCTCGCGGCCCTGGAGAAGCTCTCGCCCGGGGACCGCAAGGCCGCCGAGGAGGTCCTCAAGGAGCTCGAGCAGATGGAGCGGGAGCTGCACGACCTGGCGCAGGCGCTCGCGAAGGACAGCAAGGAGCTGCCGGAGGAGTTCCTCAACAGCGAGGCGGTCAAGGACCTGGACCTCAAGGACGTCCTCGACCAGATCGACGAGGTCCGCAAGGCGCTGAGCAAGGGCGACGTCGCGGGAGCGCAGCGGGCCGCGCGCCAGCTCGCCTCCAAGCTCGCCAACCTGCGCAACAGCCTGCGGCAGGCACGCGACGAGGTCGACGAGCATGCGCGCCGGGCGCTCGAACGGCTGCTCGGCGCGACGATGCCGCAGCTGGAGGCGCTGGCCGAGGCGCAGCGACAGCTGCTCGAGCGCACCGAGGCGATCGAGCGTGACGCGGGGCCGCGGCTGGAGCAGCGGCTGCGCGAGATGGCGCTGGCCCGCGACCCGAGGCCGGCGCCGAGCGAGGCGGACCTGCTCACGCCAGAGGAGCGCGGGCGGACCGCGGGGCTGGCGGGCGAGCAGCAGAGTCTGCGCGCGAGAGCGGAGAACCTCGCGGCCGAGGTCGCGGCCCTGCGGGGGGCGCTGCCGTTCCTGCCGGCGGAGGTCGGCCGCGCGCTCGAGGAGGCCGCGGGTTTCATGGGGCAGGCCGGCGCGCAGCTCGGGGGGTACGAGCCCGGGCGCGCCGTGCCGCCCGAGCGTTCCGCGCTCGCGGCGCTGCAGCGCTCCAACGGCGCCGCGCAGCAGGCGCTGGGGGCCATGCAGCAGATGCAGGACATGCGCCAGGGTGGCAGCGGCATGCCCGCGTGGCTTGGCCCGGGCGCGCCGTCGTCCCCGGGGGGAGGGAGCGCGAGCAGCCGCAGCCGGCGCTCGGGGGGCCGGCGTGGGCTGGACGTGCGCAACTTCGTGATCCCGGGGCGGCAGGAACAGCAGATGCCGAAGCTCTTCCGCGAGGAGCTGATGAAGTCGCTGCGGGACGGCTACCCGGCGCAGTACGAAGAGCGCATCAAGGACTACTACCAGCGGATCACCGAGTAGCCATGGCGCGCACACCGTTGACGAGGGCCCATCTGCGGCGTTGGGTCTTGCCCGTCGTCGTGGCTTCCCCGTTTCTTTTCGAGGCCGCGCTTGCGGGGGCGCAGGAGCGCTTCCCGGCCGGCTTCCACGCGGCCCTCGC
>DATDCY010000328.1 GCA_036524115.1 bacterium
CCGGCGGGGTTGCCGCCGGCGGAGCCGGCGCGCATGCCGCCATGAGCGCCACGACCCCGGCCGCACAGGCGGCGCGCGCCCACCGGCACGCCGCAACGACGCGCGGCACGCTCATGGGTCCTGCGCCCCCGCCACCGACAGGTCGCCGGCCTCGCGCGTCCTGCGGTCGACGATGAACTTGCTGCCCGCGATCGTCTTGGCGTACTCCTTGAGCGCCGCCGCGATCTCGCTGACCTTGATCTGGTTCTCGATGGGCCCCTTCTGGTTGGTGACCACGGCAATGGAAAGCGAGACGAACGGGAAACGCGACTTCGCGCCCTGGCGGTTCTCCCCCTCGATATAGCCCCGCTCGCGGTCCTCCGCGTCGTAGAGCGCGGGGACGGCGGCGTCGAAGCGCGCGATGATCTCCCGGCAGATGGCCTCGAAACGCTCCGGAACGGAAATGACGACGAAGTCGTCGCCCCCGATATGGCCGACGAAGTCCTTCGGGTCGCCGAGCGCCTGGTCGACCTCGACGATGATCCGGGCTGCCTGTGTCAGCACCGCGTTGCCGCGCGAGTACCCGTAGCGGTCGTTGAAGGCCTTGAAATTATCGATGTCGATCAGGCAGAAAGCGAACGGCGCCGCGTGCTCGATGCGCGAGCGCAGCGCGTTCTCGATGGCGAGGCCCCCCGGCAGGTGCGTGAGCGGGCTCGAGTCGAGCTTCAGCTGCTCGAGCGCCTTGAGCTTCTGGCCCATCTCGTAGAAGGCCCACGAGAGCTCCCCCAGCTCGTCCTGGCCGCGCAGGCTCGGCAGTTCGTCGAACTTTCCCTCGGCCAGCTGCGCGGTGGCGGCCTTGAGGCGGCCGATCGAGCGGGCGATGTCCCGCGTGATCAGCAGCGCCGCCCCCGCGCCGCCGACGACCCCGAGGAGCGAGAGGGCGATCATCAGCCGGAAGGTGCCGCGCTGCATCTCGGCCATGCGGCGCGTGCGCTCTTCCTGCGCCCAGCGGGCCTCCGCCTCGACCTGCTTGAGCTGGCCGATGATCTCGTCCTGCACCGCGCGGACGCGCTCCCGGAACCCGTCGGCGGCCTCGGCGGCGGGTGCGCCGGCCGCGAACTGCTCGAGGAAGAGGCTCTCGTAGCGCTGGTGCAGCGCGGCGATCGGTTCGGCCCGCGCGGCGAGCGCCGCGGGCGCCTTCTGCCGCAGCAGCGCGAGCCCGTCCTTGAACTCCGCGCCCCGCAGCGCGAAGGCCTCGCGCATCTCGACGCTGTGGAGGATGAAGAAGCGGTTGGCGTAGAGCTCCTGCGAGAGCAGGCTGTCGATCATGCGGCCCGCGGCCTCGGCGGCCGGGATGTCCCGCTCGAGGATGTCCTCGTTGATCGCCATGATGCGCTCGAGGCGCAGGACGTAGGCCGCCGAGAGCGCGACGACGAGCACGACCAGCGGCAGGTAGGCGAAGAGCATCTTCGCGCGGATGTTCAGCCGCAGGTAGCGGCGCAGAATGCCCGAATAGATGGTTTTCACTGCTCCCCCGCGCGCCAGAACCGGTGACCGGGTGTTGCCCGTATCTATTCCTCAAGCCGCGCCCGCTGTCAAGGAGGCGCCCTCCGGCCCGCCTCCCGGGCCGCCGCCGCGGCCCGCCGGCGCGGGTTGACAAACCCCGCCGGAACCGGGCAAATAGTCCCGCCCGTCCGCAGGAGACCGCCGGGCCTTGGAGGAGGAGCGCACACCGTGGGCATGACTGCCGGGAGGACGCCGATGATCAAGAGAGTGCTTTCGCTGCTGGCCGCGACGACGGTGGCCCTGTCCCTGCTCCCCGCGGGCGCCGGCGCCGCGCCGGCCGAGCTGAATTACGCCATCTTCTTCCCGGCGACGCACGGACACACCCTGCTCGCCACCGAGTGGGCAAAGGAGGTCGAGAAGCGCACCAATGGCGCCGTGAAGGTCAACATCTTCGCGGGGGCGACGCTGATGCCGCCGGACCAGACGTACGACGGCGTCGTCAAGGGGATCGCGGACATCGGCCTGTCGGTCTTCAGCTACTCGAAGGGGCGCTTCCCGCTGACCGAGGTGCTCGACCTGCCGCTGGGCTACACGAGCGGCCTGCAGGCCACGCGCCTGGCGAACGCCTACTACCAGAAGTTCCAGCCCAGGGAGCTCTCGGACGTCAAGATCATGTACCTCATGGCCCACGGCCCCGGCATCCTCCACACCAAGAAGCCGGTCGAGAAGCTTGAGGACCTCGCGGGGATGAAGATCCGCGGCACCGGCACCAGCGCGAAGATCGTCTCGGCCCTCGGCGCGACGCCCGTCGCGATGCCGCAGAACGAGGCCTACGACGCGCTGCAGAAGGGCGTCGTCGAGGGGCTCGTCTCGCCGATCGAGACGCTCAAGGGCTGGAAGTACGCCGAGGTCGTCAAGTACACGACGCGCGACCTGGGCGCCTCGTACTCCGTCGGCTTCTTCGTCGCCATGAACCGCGCCAAGTGGGACGCCCTCCCGAAGGAGGCGCAGGCGGCGATCGAGGCGGTCAACGCCGAGTGGGTCGACAAGGCCGGGAAGGCCTGGGACGACTTCGACAAGGCCGGCACCGAGTTCGCGCTCTCCAAGGGCGTGAAGATCATCGAGCTGTCGAAGGCCGAGGACGCCCGCTGGTCCGAGAAGGTGCGGCCGATGCTCGCGGACTACGTCGCCGCCGCCAAGGGCAAGGGGCTGCCCGGCGACGAGGCGCTGAAGTTCGTCCAGGACTGGCTCAAGGCGAACCCGTAGTCGCCGCGTTCGCCGGGGTCCCATGCTCGCGCTCGTCCGCCCGCTCGCGCGCGCCCTGCACTGGGCGGGCGCGGCGGCGCTCGCGTCGATGATGCTCCTCACCGTCGCCGACGTCTTCCTGCGCTCCTTCCGGCGTCCGATCGTCGGCACGTACGAGCTGGTCGGTTTCCTCGGCGCCTTCGCGGTCGGCTTCGCGCTGCCGCAGACCTCGCTGGACCGCGGGCAGGTGCTCATGGACTTCCTCGCCCGTCACCTGCCGGCCGGCCCCAACCGCGTCCTCAGCCTGCTCACGCGCCTGGTCGGCATCGGGCTCTTCGCGGTCCTCACCTGGCACCTGGCGGCGATGGGCCTGGACCTGCGGCGCACCGGCGACGTCACGCCGCTGCTGAGCCTGCCGCTCTCCTGGCCGGCGTTCGCGCTCGCGCTCGCCTGCGCCGTCGAGTGCCTCGTGCTCGCGGCGACGGCGCTGCCGGAGGAGGCGCAGGGCGCCGCCGAGGCGGCGCAGCCGTGAGCCACGCCGCGATCGGCGGGGTCGTCATCCTGCTGCTGTTCGGGCTCTTCGGCCTCGGCGTCGAGATCGGCTTCGCCATGGCGATCGCCGGGGTCATCGGCTTCGCCTGGATCGTGAGCCTGCCGGCGGCCCTGAACCTCATGGCCAAGGACGTCGTCGCGGTCTTCGGCTCCTACGGCTTCACGGTGATACCCCTCTTCGTGCTCATGGGGCAGGTCGGCGCCAGCGGCGGGATCGCGCGCGCCCTCTACGACTGCGCGTACCGCTTCATCGGGCACGTGCCCGGCGGCCTGGCGATCGGCACGGTCGCGGCCGCCACCGGCTTCAAGGCGATCTGCGGCTCCTCGCCGGCCACGGCCGCGACGTTCGCCACCGTGGCGGTGCCCGAGATGGACCGCTACGGCTACGACAAGCGCCTCTCGTGCGGCACGGTCGCGACGGTGGGCACCCTCGGCGTGCTCATCCCGCCGAGCGTGACGCTGATCGTCTACGGCATCCTCACCGAGACGTCGATCGGCAGGCTCTTCCTCGCCGGCATCATCCCGGGGCTGCTCATCGCCTGCTCCTTCGTCGTGACCCTCTACGGCTGGTGCCGCATCAACCCGGCGCTCGGCCCCGCCGGCGAGCGCTCGAGCTGGGGGGCGCGCCTGCGCTCGCTGCCGCCGATCTTCTGGGTGCTCCTGGTCTTCTTCCTCGTCGTCGGCGGCCTGATGAAGGGCTTCTTCACCCCGACCGAGGCCGGCAGCGTCGGCTCCTTCGCGGTGCTCGTGCTCACCGCCGCCAAGCGCGACATGACCCCGCGGCGCTTCGGCAAGGCGCTGCTGGACGCGCTGCGCATCGCCTGCATGGTGATCACGCTCATCGCCGGCGCGACGATCATGGGGCACTTCTTCGTCGTCACCCAGATCCCCTCGCGCGTCGCGGACTGGCTGGGGGCGCTCTCGCTGCCCCCCTTCGTGGTCATGCTGGCGATCATCGCCGTCTACCTCATCGGCGGCTCGTTCATCGAGGATCTGGCGTTCCTGATCCTCGCCACGCCGATCTTCCTCCCCGTGGTGCTGAAGATGGGCTATGACCCGGTCTGGTTCGGCGTCATCGTCTCGGTCGTGACGATGATCGGCGTCATCCTGCCGCCGGTGGCGATCAACGCCTTCGTGGTCTCGGGCGTCACCGGCACCCCGGTCGGCACCATCTACCGCGGCATCTACCCGCACATCGCCGGGATGGCGCTGATGCTGCTGGTGCTGCTGCTCTTCCCGTCGATCTCGCTCTGGCTCCCCTCTCACTTCATGCCTTGAAGGAGGCACCCGCGATGCTGCCCGAGTACCGGACGATCCTCTACGCCACCGACCTCGGCCGCACCGCCCCGGGGGTGCTGCGCCACGCGCTGGGCCTCGCGGCGCGCTACGGCGGCCGGGTGGTCTGCGTGCACGCCGTCGAGCCGCTCGGCCCCTCGGCCCGCCACATGGTCGAGCTCTACGCCGGGGCGGGGGCCTCCGGCGGGGTCGAAGGGCAGCGCTGGCGGGAGCTGCAGCGCTCGCTCGTGGCGCGCCTGGAGGCGTTCTGCCGCGAGGAGTCGTGCCACGCGGCCGACGGCCGCGACCTGCTCGCGGAGGTCCGCGTCGAGCGCGGCCGACCCGACCAGGTGATCCTGGAGGAGGCGCGGCGGGTCGGCGCCGACGCGATCGTCATGGGCTCGCACGGGCACACCTCCGTGGGCGAGCTGTTCGTCGGCTCGACCGCGCATCGCGTCGTGCAGCGCGCGGCGGTCCCCGTACTCCTCGTGCGCGTGGCCGAGGCCGACACCGCCAGCCGCGTCTAGCGCAGGCGGGGAGGGGATATGTCCGCATTCCTGGCCTCGCTGGCCTTCGTCGTCCTCGCGGAGATGGGGGACAAGACCCAGCTGCTCGCGATGGCGTTTGCGGCGAAGTTCCGCTGGCAGACGGTGATGTGCGGCGTCCTCGTGGCGACCATGGCCAATCACCTCATGGCCGCCGCCGCCGGCAGCTGGCTGGCCACCGTCGTGCCGCTCGCGACCATCAAGATCGTCGCGGCCGCGTCGTTCATCCTCTTCGGGCTCTGGACCATCCGCGGTGACCGTCTGGAGGGTGAGGACGAGCGCTATCACTTCAGCCCGTTCTGGACGGTCGCGGTGGCCTTCTTCATCGCGGAGATGGGGGACAAGACCCAGCTGGCGACGATCTCGCTGGCGGTCAAGTACAACGCGATCTGGTCGGTCTGGATGGGGACGACCGCCGGGATGATGGTCGCCGACGCGATCGGCATCGGGGTCGGCATCGTGATGGGCAAGCGCATTCCCGAGCGCGCGGTCAAATGGGGCGCGGCGGCCATCTTCGTCGCCTTCGGCATCTGGGGGCTCTGGGAGAATCTGCCGCGCGACGTCTGGAGCGCGCCGATGGTCGCGGGCGGCGCCGCGGCGCTCGCGGCCGCGACGTGGTTCGTCGCGCGCTGGGGCGCCGGTCGCGAGAAGCCGGCGGGGTGAGCGCAGCGCCGGGCGGCCCCGCTATTGGGGTGTCCGCTTGACCCGCCCCGGGGGTCTTGCTATGGTCGGGGCGACATCGGGGAGTAGCTGAACCGGCCACCATCGTCAGGACGGCCCACGGGGGCCCGGTGGCGCCGGATTCGGGAAACCGAACAGGCGAGACCTTTGTTGCGGCGCAGGCAGTGCCGCGGCAAAGGTCTTTTCTTTTGAGCGGGCAACGGAGCCATTCATCATGAGTGCGGGCGGCATCGAGGACGGCGGCACACCCCGGCGGAGCGGATCTGCGCCCGCTGCCGCCGCCGGGGGGGCGCGCCCGCCCTGGCACCGCCTCGACGTCCCCGCGGCGCTCGCGGCGCTCGGCACGAGCCCGGACGGGCTGACCGCGGCAGAGGCGGCGTCGCGGCTGGCCGGGCATGGCCCGAACGAGCTGGTCGAGAAGCGCCGGCGCACGCCGCTGGCGATCTTCCTCGACCAGTTCCGGGACTTCATGATCCTCGTGCTGCTCGCGGCGGCGCTGCTTGCCGGCGCGCTCGGCGAGGTGGCGGACACCGTCGCGATCCTGGTGATCGTCGTGCTCAACGCCGTCCTGGGCTTCGTCCAGGAGTACCGCGCCGAGAAGGCCATGGCCGCGCTCAGGAGCATGGCGGCGGCGCTGGCGACGGCCGTCCGCGACGGGGTCCCCGTGTCGATTCCCGCCGCGGACCTCGTGCCCGGGGACCTCGTCCACCTCGAGGCCGGGAACATCGTCCCCGCGGACCTGCGCCTGAGCGAGGCCGCGAAGCTGCGGGTCGAGGAGGCCGCGCTCACGGGCGAGTCCGTGCCGGTCGAGAAGAGGACCGCCCGGCTCGCCGAACCCGAGCTGCCGCTCGGCGACCGCACCAACCTCGCATTCAAGGGGACGCGCGTCACCTACGGGCGCGGCGCCGGCTTCGTCGTCGCCACCGGCATGCGCACCGAGCTCGGCCGCATCGCGGCGATGCTCCAGGAGGAAGAGGAGGTCAAGACGCCCCTGCAGAAGCGGCTGACCGCCTTCGGCAGGCGGATCGCCCTGGCGGTGCTCGCGATCTGCGCGATCATGTTCGCGGTCGGCGTCCTGCGCCAGCAGCCCCCGCTCCTGATGTTCCTCACCGCGGTCTCGCTCGCCGTGGCCGCGATTCCCGAGGCGCTCCCGGCCGTGGTCACCATCTCGCTGGCGCTCGGGGCGAAGAAGATGGTCCGCCAGAGCGCGCTCGTGCGCAAGCTCCCCGCCGTGGAGACGCTCGGCTCGGTGACCTGGATCTGCTCCGACAAGACCGGCACGCTGACGCAGAACCGGATGACCGTCGAGGAGGTCTACGCCGGCGGGCGGCTGCTGCGGGCGGCCGAGTTGTGCGAGGTCCCGGAGGCCGCGGGTGCGGAGGGCGGCCGGCCGCTGGCGATGCTGCTGACCGCGCTCGCGCTCTCCAACGACGCGCGCCGGGACGCCGCCGGCGCGCTCTTCGGCGACCCGACCGAGACGGCGCTCTTCGCCCTCGCCGATCGCTGCGGCTTCGCGAAGGAGCGGCTCGAGGAGCACCATCCGCGGCTGGCGGAGCTGCCCTTCGACTCGGAGCGCAAGCTGATGACGACGTTCCACGCCTGGAGGGACGGGAAGGTCGTCTCCTTCACGAAGGGGGCCGTGGAGGTGGTGCTGGAGCGCTCCGTCTCCTCGCTCACGGCGCGGGGCGACGAGCGACTGGAGGCTGCTGGGGTGCTGGCGGAAGCGGACCGGATCGCCGCGGACGGGCTGCGGGCGCTGGGGATCGGGATGCGGGTCTGGGAGCGGCTCCCCGACGACCCGGCGGAGGCGGGGGCGGAGACCGGCCTGACGTTCCTCGGCCTCGCGGGGCTGATGGACCCGCCGCGGCCGGAGGCGCGGGAGGCCGTCCGGACCTGCCGCGTCGCGGGCATCGTGCCCGTGATGATCACCGGTGACCACCCGCTGACCGCGCGCGCCATCGCCCGGCGCATCGGCATCCTCGACGACGGGCACGCGCCGGGGCGGGTCATCACCGGGCGCGAGCTCGATGCCCTCACCCTCGAGGAGTTCGAGCGACGGGTGGAGGAGATCCGCGTCTACGCGCGGGTCGCGCCCGAGCAGAAGCTCAAGATCGTCAAGGCCCTCCAGGACCGGGGGCAGTTCGTGGCCATGACCGGCGACGGCGTCAACGACGCGCCGGCGCTCAAGCGCGCGGACATCGGCATCGCCATGGGCGTCACGGGGACGGACGTCGCCAAGGAGGCCGCGCACATGATCCTCCTCGACGACAACTTCGCGACCATCGTCAAGGCGGTCGGCGAGGGGCGGCGGATCTTCGACAACATCCGCAAGTTCGTCCGGTACGTGATGACCTGCAACTCCGGCGAGATCTGGACGCTCTTCCTGGCGCCGCTCTTCGGCCTGCCGATCCCGCTGCTGCCGATCCACATCCTCTGGATCAACCTCGTCACCGACGGTCTCCCCGGCCTGGCGCTGGCGGCCGAGCCGGCGGAGCCGGGGCTCATGGGTCGCGCGCCCCGCCGGCCCCAGGAGAGCATCTTCGCGCACGGCCTGGGCGCGCACATCCTCTGGGTCGGGCTGCTCATGGGCGCGGCGAGCATCCTCACGCAGGCCTGGTCGATCGGCGCCGGCCTCGCGCACTGGCAGACGATGGTCTTCACGGTGCTCTGCTTCAGCCAGATGGGACACGTGCTGGCGATCCGCTCGGAGAGCGCGTCCCTCTTCTCCCAGGGGCTGCTCTCGAATCGACCCCTCGCCGGCGCCGTCGTCCTGACCTTCGCGCTCCAGATGGCGACGATCTACGTGCCGTCGCTCAACCCCGTCTTCAAGACCGCGCCGCTGACGGCCGCCGAGCTGGGACTCACCCTCGCGCTGTCCTCGGTGGTCTTCGTCGCCGTAGAGGTCGAGAAGCTCGTTCGCCGCCGCCGGGATGTGGCGCGGGTCGCCTGAGGCCGGTATCCCGGGCCGGGTGCACCGTCCCCGCCGCCCCCTTTGCTATGATGCCCCTGTGGACCTCACCGGACAGCGGCTGGCGCTTTTTGCGGACGTGCACGCGAACCGCGAGGCCTTCGCGGCGTGCCTCGCGCACGCGGGCCGGCTGGGGTACGACCGGCCGGTCTTCCTCGGCGACCTCGTCGGCTACTGCGCCGACCCGGCGTGGGTGCTCGACGAGATCGTGCGCCTCGTCGGCGAGGGCGCGGTCGCGGTGCTGGGCAACCACGACGAGGCCGTGGTCCATGGCCCCCAGCCCACGATGCACGCCGACGCCGCGGCCGCGGTGCTCTGGACCCGGGAGCGTCTCGACCCGGTGCACCTGGCGTTTCTCGCGGGTCTGCCGCCGACGATCGAGGCCGGCGAGCTGCTGCTGGTGCACGCCAACGCCTGGGCTCCGCGGCGCTGGGAGTATCTGACGACGGCCGAGGGAGCGGCGCGCAGCCTGGCGGCGACGCAGCGGCGGCTGACGTTCTTCGGGCACGCGCACGAGCCCGCCCTCTACCACCTCGGCACCGTCGGGCCGGTCGGTGCGTTCGCCCCCTCCCCGGGAGTGGAGATCCCGCTTGTCCCGCTGCAGCGCTGGGCGGTCAATCCCGGTTCGGTCGGCCAGCCGCGCGACGGCGTCCCCGCGGCCTGCTATGCAGTCTACGACGGTCGGACGCGCCTTCTCGAATACCACAGGGTGCCGTTCGACGTGGATGCCACCGCGCGCAAGATACGGGCCGCCGGACTCCCGGAGCGCTTCGGGGCGCGGCTCGCCGCGGGGGAGTGATGGCGTCGCGGGGGGCGGACGTCCTCGTGCCGGGGACGGTGCTGGCCGGCTGCCGGATCGACGAGCGGCTGCACCAGGGAGGGATGGCCACCGTCTGGCGGGCGTCGCGGCCCGACGTCCCCTTCCCGATGGCGCTGAAGGTCCCGCGCGCCGGCAACCGGGACGATCCGGCCGCCATCGTCGGTTTCCAGGCGGAGCTGGTCATCCTGCCGCGGCTCGCCGGCCCGCACGTGCCGCGGTTCATCGCCAGCGCCGATTTCGACCAGCAGCCCTACCTCGCGATGGAGTTCATCCCGGGCCCCACGCTCGAGGAGCGCCTGGCCGCGGCGCCGCTGCCCCCGGCCGAGGTCGCGGACATCGGCGCGCGACTCGCGGACGCGCTCCACGAGGTGCACCAGCAGGGCGTGATCCACTTCGATCTTTCGCCGGACAACGTCATGTTCCGCCCGGACGGGGCGGCGGTGCTGCTGGACTTCGGCCTGGCACATCACACGCAGCTCCCGGACCTCCTGGGCGAGGCCTTTCGCCGCCCGCTCGGGACCGCGGCCTGGATGGCCCCGGAGCAGGTGCTCGGGGTGCGCGACGATCTGCGCAGCGACCTGTTCGCACTGGGCGCGATTCTCTACGCCCTGCTCACCGGCAGGCCCCCCCACGGCGCGCCGGAGAGCCCGCGCGGGCTGCGGCGCCGGCTGTCGCACGACCCGGTCCCGCCGCGCGCGTTCGCCCCGGCGTGCCCGCCCTGGTTGCAGGAGATCGTGATGCGCTGCCTCGACGTCGACCCGGCGCAGCGGCACGAGAGCGCGTCGCAGCTCGCGTTCGATCTGCGCCACCCGGACCGGGTCGTCCTCACGGAGCGCGCGACGCGGCTTGGCGGCCGCGGTCTCATCGCGCGGGCGGTGCGCCGCGGGCGCGGGTTGCTGGCGGCGCTCGCGCCGACGCGCGGGTCGACCCGGGCTGCGGCCCGGCGTCGGCGCGTCCAGCGGGTGCCGATCGTGATGGCGGCCGTCGACGTCGCGCAGGGCTCGGAGGCGCTCGGGGAAGCGCTGCGGATCGCCGCGCTCGGCGCGCTCGAACTCGACGTCGAAGCGCGGCTGACCTGCGTGACGGTGCACCGGCTTGCGCCCGGGATGCGGCTGAACGTTGCCGAAGGCGGGCGCGCGGTCCACGTCCAGCGGCTCGTCGAGCTCAAGGAGTGGGCCCGCACGCTGGATCTGCCCGCCGGCCGCGTGAGCTTCCACGTCCTCGACGCCGCAGACCCCGCCGCCGCGCTCGTGGAGTTCGCGCGCGCCAACCACGTCGACCACATTGTCATCGGGGCGCGGGGCGCCTCCGCCCTGCGCCGCCACCTCGGCAGCGTCTCGGCCCAGGTCGCGGCCGAGGCGCCGTGCACCGTGACGGTCGTGCGCGCGCCGGGCGCTGCGGTCCCCGCCGGGCCGCTGGTCGTCCCCGAGACGCGCGAGGGCGGCTTGTAGCCGCGTGTCGCTCCGCGTCCCGCCCCCTGGAGAGCGCCGTCCGCGCTCACGGGACGCAATAACGTTGAGAAATGAAATAGGCGCAGGTATTGTCGGCGCAACAGGCGGAGAGGAGCGTGCGGACATGCGGACGTGGCGGGGCGTCGTCGGTGCGGTGCTGTGTTTCGCGGCGTTGGGAGCCCGGATCCCGTCGGCCGGGGCGGTGGACGAGGTGCTCTCCGGGAGCATCAGGGAGGCGGACAACACGACCGGGCAGAACACGAACGCGGGCGCGGGGATCAAGACGAACCACATCCAGAACAGCGCCGTGACCTCCGTGAAGATCAAGGACGGGAGCGTCACCGGCGCCGACCTGGCGGCAAACGCGGTGACCTCCGCCAAGATCAGGGACGGGAACGTCCTCGCCGCGGATCTGGCCGACGGGGCCGTGACCGCGTCGAAGATCGGCTTCTATTCCCGCGTCATCGTCGTCGACATCAACGGCGGTGGCGACTTCGCGTCGCCGGTCGCGGCGATGGCCGCGGTCGCGACGATGATCCCGGCGCCGTCCGCCGCGGCTCCGGTGCTGGTCAGGATCATGCCCGGGGTCTACGACGTCGGGACGTCCTCCGTGCAAATGCAGTCCTTCGTCGACATCGAAGGCTCCGGCGAGGAGGCGACCCGCATTACCGGCACTGCTCCATACTTTGCCGGGACGGTGCGGGGGGCGAGCGCGGCACAGATTCGATTCCTGACGGTCGAGAACACCAGCGACGACATCCGTCCGGTGGCCTTCCTCGCGCCGCTCGACACCACACCGTCGCTGCTCCACGTGACCGCCCGGGCGGCATCGCCGACGCAGGGCGGCGCGGGGGCCTACTCTTTCGGGGTCTACTGCGCCGTGGGTTCGGCGCCGACTCTGTCGCACGTGACGGCGATCGCGGGCGGCGGCGACCGCACCGCGGCCGTCTACTCCGACAGTGCAGCCCCGCGACTCGAGGACGTGGACGCGACGGGAAGGGACGGCTCGGTATTCAATATCGGCGTCAGCCTCTCCTCCAGCAGCGGCGCCGTGCTGCGCCGGGTCGCCGCGACCGCGTCCGGTCCAAGCGGGGGGACCGTCGGGAATGTCGGGATCTACGTCGGCGTCTCGTCCCCCGTCATCAGCGACTCGACCGCCCTCGCGCTGGGGAGCACCGCCAGGAACACCGGCGTCCGCAACGAGGGGGAGTGCCGGACGCGGATGGCGAATGTGACCGCCCGCGCACTGGACGCCTTGGCGATGGGGATGGAGAATGTCGCGCAAGGCGACGGCACGGCCGACCAGTACGGCATCGTCGTCGACCGCAGCACCTTCGAGGGGGCCACCAGCGCCGTGAACAGCGACAGGGAGTTCACGGTGAGCTTCGGGGCGAGCAAGCTCCTCGGGGGGCCGGCCGCGGGCGGCGGCGGGACTCTCAGGTGCGTCGCCTCCTACGACGCGAGCTACAAGGCGCTCCTGCCCGATTGCTCGAACTGCATACCCGCTTCGGGTGTCTTCACGGTGACCGGCGGGACGTTCGCCGACACCAGCGCCTGCCAGGTCGCGGGGATCGGCCAGGCGGCGGCTGTCTGCTGCAGCGGCTTCGCCACCATGCAGTACGAGCCCGACCCGTTGTTCCTGTGCGCCGGAACCTGCAATTGAGCTGACCCGATCGCGGTCCCGGGCAGCGCCGCTGCCCGGGACCGGCGCCTCTCTCCCGGTCGCTGGTGGCCTCGGGGCGCCGACAGCGCAGCCCCGTGTCTCAGCGAGGTCGTCGCTTCCGGCGTCCGATCCACCTCCGACCCAGCCAGGCCGCGGCCCCGACCAGAAGGATCCCCCCCGCGATCGCCAGCTCGAAGCGCTTGACCCCGCCCAGCAGCGCTTCGATCGAGTGGCCGAGCAGGTAGCCGAGCGCCGCGATGGCCGTGGCCCAGACCGCGGCCCCGGCGGCGTTGAGCGCGACGAACCGCAGCTGGCGCGTGCCGGTGGCGCCGAGGACCACGGGCGTCACGGTGCGGAAGCCGTAGGCGAAGCGGAAGCCGAGGATCACCGGGGTCTCATAGCGCCGCAGCAGCTCGCGCACCCGCGCGGTGCGCTCCTGCCAGTGCGGGCGGCGCGCCAACGCACCCATCCCGCGCCGCCGCCCGATCTGGAAGAAGAGCTGGTCGCCGCTGAAGCTGCCCGCGAACGCGGCCGCGATCACCCAGGGCAGGGGGAAATAGCCGCGGTGGGCGAGGAACCCGCCGAGGATCAGGATCGTCTCGCCTTCGAAGAACGTGCCGACGAGGATCGCCCAGAGCCCGTAGGTCGCGACGAACTGCTCGAGCGTCATCCCGGCCAGCGCCACCCGGTGATGGCGGCGTCGTCCACGCCGTGCTCGTGCGCGTGGCGGCGGCAGGCGATCTGCGCGTTGCGGAAGTGCTCCTTGGCGTGGGCGCCGGCGACGCGCAGCCGCGGCACGCGGTCGATGACGTCGATCGCGACGCTGAAGCGGTCGACCTGGTTGTTGATCGCCAGCTCCATCGGCGTGTTGATGCTCCCTTTCTCCTTGTAGCCGCGCACGTGGATCAGCCGGTTGGCACGCCGGTAGACCAGGCGGTGGATGAGCCAGGGGTAGCCGTGGAAGTTGAAGACCACGGGGCGGTCCGCGGTGAAGAGCCCGTCGAAGTCGGTGTCGGCGAGCCCGTGCGGGTGCTCCGCGGCTGGCGCCAGCCGGAAGAGGTCGACCACGTTCACGAAGCGCACCTTCAGGTCCGGGAACGCCTCGCGCAGCAGCGCCGCGGCCGCGAGCGCCTCGTGGGTGGTGATGTCGCCCGCCGCGGCGACGACGACGTCCGGCTCGACCCCCTGGTCCGAGCTGGCCCAGTCCCAGATGCCGATTCCCTTCGCGCAGTGCGTGATCGCCGCGTCCCGGTCCAGGTACTGCAGGTGCCGCTGCTTGTCCGAGACGATGACGTTGACGTAGTTCTCGCTGCGCAGGCAGTGATCGGCGACCGACAGCAGGCAGTTGGCGTCCGGCGGCAGGTAGATCCGCGTCACCGCCGGGCTCTTGTTGACGACGAGGTCGAGGAAGCCCGGGTCCTGGTGCGTGAAGCCGTTGTGGTCCTGGCGCCAGACGGTCGAGGTGATCAGCAGGTTCAGCGACGCCACCTCCTCGCGCCAGGAGAGACGGTTGCAGGAATCGAGCCACTTGGCGTGCTGGTTGAACATCGAGTCCACGATGTGGACGAAGGCCTCGTAGGTCGAGAAGAAGCCGTGCCGCCCGCTCAGCAGGTACCCCTCGAGCATCCCCTCGAGGGTGTGCTCGCTGAGCATCTCGATCACCCGGCCGTCGGGGGCGAGCTGCGTGCCGTCGGCGTCCTCGGGAAAGCTCTCGGCGAGCCAGAGCTTGCGCGAAACCTCGTAGATCGCGTCCAGCTTGTTCGAGGTCGTCTCATCGGGGCCGAAGACCCGGAAGATGCCCGGGTTCTTGCGCATGATGTCGCGCAGGAACGCGCCGAGTGGGCGCGTGTTCTCGGCCTCGGCGGCCCCCGGGCGCTTCACCGCGACCGCGTAGTCGCGGAAGTCCGGCAGGCAGAGGGTCTTCTTGAGGACGCCGCCGTTGGCGTGCGGGTTGGCACCCATGCGGCGGGCGCCGGCCGGCGCGGCGGCCCGAACCTGCGCGACGGGGCGGCCCGCCGCGTCGAAGAGCTCCTCGGGCCGATAGCTGCGCAGCCAGCGCTCGAGCAGCGCCAGGTGCTCCGCGTTCTGCGGGACATCCGCGATCGGCACCTGGTGCGCGCGCCACGATCCCTCGAGCTGGTGGCCGTCGATCTCGGCCGGGGCGCTCCACCCTTTCGGCGTGCGCAGCACGATCATCGGCCAGCGCGGGCGCGTCGGGTCGCCGGCGGCGCGCGCCTGGCCCTGGAGGGCGCGGATCTCGGCCACGCACTGCTCGAGCGTCGCCGCCATCGCCTGGTGCATGCTCTCGGGGTCGGAGCCCTCGACGAAATACGGCGTCCAGCCGCAGCCGTAGAGCAGCCAGGACAGCTCCTCCGCGCTGATGCGCGCCAGCAGCGTGGGATTGTTGATCTTGTAGCCGTTGAGGTTGAGCACCGGCAGCACGGCACCGTCGCGCACCGGGTTGAGGAACTTCGTGATGTGCCAGGAGGTCGCCAGCGGCCCGGTCTCGGCCTCGCCGTCGCCGACGACGGCGGCGACGATCAGCTCCGGGTTGTCGAAGGCCGCGCCGCAGGCGTGCGAGAGGACGTAGCCGAGCTCGCCGCCCTCGTGGATCGAGCCGGGCGTCTCCGGCGTGCAGTGGCTGCCGATGCCGCCGGGGAAGGAGAACTGACGGAAGAAGTGCCGCAGCCCCTCCTCGTCGTGCCCCTTGTCGGGGTAGATCTCCGAGTACGTCCCCTCGAGGTAGACAGGGGCGAGCACGCCCGGGGCGCCGTGGCCGGGGCCGGCCATGAAGATCATGTCCAGGTCGTTCGCCGCGATCACCCGGTTGAGGTGCGCGTAGACGAAGGAGAGCGCGGGACTCGCCCCCCAGTGGCCGAGCAGCCGGCGCTTGAGGTGCTCGGGGCGCAGCGGTTCGCGCAGCAGCGGGTTGTCGCGCAGGTAGATCATTCCCAGCGCCAGGTAGTTGCAGGCGCGCCAGAAGGCGTCGATGCGGGCCAGTTCTTCGGCGGCGAGCGGCGCCCCCTCCACGGTGGAGCGGGCGGGGCCGAAAGCGCTGAGCGGATGCATGGCGCTCACCCTTGCCCCGCGGCGCGCGCCTGCACCTGCTTGCGGAACTCCAGTGGGTTCGCGATCGACGTGAAGGGCTCGTTGGTGCCGCCCGTGCCGGTGAGGACGATCGTACCGTAGCCGATGAGCCGCGCAAGCAGCCCCTGGTCGACGCGGATCGTCTCGACCTTCGTCAGCAGCATCTCGAGCGTGTGCCGGTGGATCAGGCCGACCTTGATCACGACGCGCTTGTTGGTGATCGCGAATTCCGAGGAGAGGTACAGGATCGCGCGGCCGATGCCGAAGCTGGCGGCATAGATGAGGAAGATGGCGCCGAGCACCCAGAACACGGCCAGCCCCGGGCTTGCGAGGCCGTAGACGACGAAGCCGAGGCCGATGACGCCAAAGACCGCGGACTGCAGGAAGATCACCGGGTGCAGGTGGGCGCGGTACTCGACGGTCTCCCCCGGCAGCAGGTTCCGATCGACATACCCCATGGCTGGCTCCTCCGCTCGCGGTGTGGGCCGCGGTGAAGGGCCATTCTCCGGCCGGCCCCGGGCGCTGTCAACGCTCGAGGCCGGCCGTAGGTGCGCAGCGGGCGGGACGCCGACAGACCTACTTTTCAGTGACCTCGTAGGCGCCGTTGGCGCCGACGACGATGACGGCGTTGAGCCAGCGGACGTTCTTGTATCCCTTCGAGACCAGCAGGTCGTAGGCGTTCTTCGCGAGGATGCCCGTGTTGCAGTGGATGACGACGGTCTTCTCCTTCGGCACCTCGGCGAAGCGGTCCTTGATCTGGCTCTCGGGGATCGGGAGGGCGCCGACGAGCACGCCGTCCACCGGCTGCTCGCGCACGTCCAGGATCAGCGTGTCGGCCGGCCGCGTGTCGGCGATCTTCCTGAACTCCTCGATCGTGATCTCGCCGGGCTTGAGCTTCTTCGTGTACTCGATCTTCGCGGGCGCAGCCAGCGCGCCGGTCGCCAGCTCCCCCTTCCACGAGGTGATGCCGCCCACGAGGACGGTGGCGTTCACGTAACCCCAGCCGCGCACGGTCTTGAAGGCCTCGGCGCCCGCCTGCGCCCCGTCGTAGATGACGATCGGCGCCTTCTTGTTCTCCGGGAAGCGCTCCTTCCACGCGGCGAGGTCCTTCGCCGGGATGCCGATCGCCCCTGGGATGAAGCCCTTCGCGGCGGCCTCCGGGTCCCGCAGGTCGACGAGGACGAACGGCTCGCCGGCCTTCATCCAGGTCTCGAGCCCGACGGGGCCGCTGACGACGAGGTTGCCGGCCTTCTTCCAGGCGGGCAGGCCGGCGTGGAAGACCTTCACGTTCGTGTAGCCCAGAGCCTCCGCCTCACGGGCGGAGAAGGGGCTGAGCGTTCAGGTCTCACCGGCGCAGTAGAAGATCACCAGCGCAGCCTTGTCGGCCGGCAGGACGGAGGCCGCCTTCTCCTTGAAGGCCGCGTACGGGAGGGAGACCGCGCCGGGGATGCGACCCTCGGCGAACATCGGCCCGGGCCGCGAGTCCACGAGCGTGTACTTTCCCGCCTCGGGTCCCTGTGCGACCAGGGCCTGCATCTTCTCGAGCGGCAGCAGCTGCGCCTCGGGGACCTTGAAGGGCTGCTTGACCGCGACCTGCGTGGCGACGGGCGCGGCCTCGCTCCCCTTGAACGTGACCGCGATCTCCCGGTCGCGCGGGATCGTCTTGAGCGCCGCCGGCCCGCCGAAGCTCTGCCCCTCCTTGACCTTGAGATCGTCGCCGTACTTCACGATCCAGACGAGCGGCCCGACCGTCACGCTCAGGCTCTTCAGCTCGCCCGACACCGACACCAGCTTGCCGCGCACCACCCCGTCCGCGGCGGTGTGGCAGATCTTGCAGGACTCCATGATGTTCGGCTTGCCCGCCTCGGCGCTCGCGGTGCCCAGCATGAGGGCGAGGACGCCCCCAGCCGCGGCGATGACTCTCCCAGGTGCTTTCGTCACGACTCCTCCCTCTGTTGGTGGTCCCTCGGCCGCATTCCCTTCTCGCTGCCGTCCGTCCGTTTCCACGCCATAGACAGCAATGCCCGTGCCAACAGCCGGGCGGCGGTCTGTGAAATCCAACACACTGATAATCCACAGGAAGTGTCATATGGGCCTGAAAGCAAGCTTGTAGAGGAATGTTTATCATTGTTTACGCAAACGTTTACTTGTAGTCTATGAACATGAACGTGAACAGCCTTGTCAGGAAGAAGGGATTCCTTCAGAGCGTCCTCGCCACGATGAGCGATGGCGTGATGGTGGTGGACCGCGAGGGCACGATCGTCTTCTTCAACGCCGCGGCCGAGCACATCACGGGCTATCGGGGAGAGGAAGTGGTCGGCAAGCCCTGTGCAATCCTCGACACGGACACGTGCGTCTACCGCGAGGGCGGGCGCACGGCGGTCCGCTGCTCCCTGTTCGACGACGGCGGGGCGGTGCGCAAGAGCTGCCGGATCCGGGCGAAGGACGGGCGCGAGGTCCACCTGGTCAAGAACGCCACCGTCCTGCGCGACGGACGCGGCGGGATGGCCTACGGCATCGAGACGATGACGGACGTCACCTCGCTCGTGCTCAAGGAGCGGCAGATCGAGGAGCTTGCGGGGACTCTCCGCGAAGAGGAGTCCTTCCACGGGATCGTCGGCCGCAACCCCGTCATGCTGCGCCTGCGCGAGCAGATCAAGAACGCGGCCCGCAGCGAGGCACCCGTGGTCGTCCTCGGGGAGAGCGGCACCGGCAAGGAGCTCGTTGCGGCCGCGGTGCACGCGCTCAGCCGACGCCGGGAGGGGCCGTTCGTCAAGGTCAACTGCGCGGCGCTCAACGAACAGCTGCTCGAGAGCGAGCTGTTCGGGCACCGCCGCGGCGCCTTCACCGGCGCGATGCGCGATCGCCAGGGGCGGCTCGAGGCCGCCAGCCGCGGCACGATCTTCCTCGACGAGATCGGCGACATGTCACCGGCGATGCAGGCCAAGCTGCTGCGCGCGCTCGAGGGGCGGGAGATCGAGCGCGTGGGGGAGAACACGCCGGTGCCGGTGGACATCCGCCTGGTCTCGGCCACGAACCGCGACCTCGAGACCCTCGTCGCGGGCGGCGCCTTCCGCCGGGACCTGCTCTACCGGGTCAACGCGATCCCGATCGTGCTCCCGCCGCTGCGGGAGCGGCCCGACGACATCCCGCTGCTGGTCGCCCACCTGCTCGCGCGCATGGGGGCGGCGCACGGCCGGCCCGGGCTGCGGGTGACGTCGGCGGCGCTCGAGAAGCTGGGCGCTCACGAGTGGCCGGGGAACGTGCGCCAGCTCATCAACGCGCTCGAGTACGGGGTCGTCACGAGCCTCGGGGCGGAGATCGACGTCCCCGATCTTCCGGCATACCTCGCCGGCGAGCGCGTCCAGTCAATCCCGCCGCCGGGGCGCCGGGCGGCGCTCACCCGGGAGGCCGTGGCAGCGGCGCTCGCGTCCGCGCGAGGCAACCGCGCAGCGGCCGCCCGGTCGCTCGGCGTCTGTCGCGTCACGCTCTGGAAGCGCCTCCGGGAACTGGGCGGTGGCGAGGCCGCGCGCGCGGGCGCGGCGGGCAGAGAGGCAGGAACGACATGAACGTCCTGGAGCTCTACCGGCGACTGCCGCGGACCAACTGCGGCACGTGCGCCCCGAAAGCGTGCATGCCGTTCGCGGTGGCGCTCGCGAAGGGCGACGCGACGGCCGACGCGTGCCCCGGGCTCACCGAGGAGCAGCGGCGGGAGATCGTCGGCGGCAGCGCGAAGGGCGACTGGCGCGAGACGGTCGTCGCAGGGCTGCGCGCCGAGGTCGCGGCGCTGTCGCTGGCCGACGCAGCGCCGGGGATTGGCGCGGTCTTCGAGGCTGGCGCGCTGCGCATCCGCTGTCTTGGCCGCGACTACCTCGTCGCGGGCGACGGGGCTGTCAGCATTGCGGGCGACGCGAAGCCGGTCCCGCCCTGGACGAAGATCCTGCTCCTGCACTACGCGCGGACGCGGGGCGACGCCCCGCCGGCCGGGCGCTGGGTGGCGTTCGCGGACCTGCGGAGCGGCCTGGTCAAGGCGACGTCGTTCGCGCGCGAGTGCGAGGAGCCGCTGCGGGAGCTCTTCGACCGCGACACCGCGGCGGCGGAGCGCGCGCTCGAGCGGATCGGCGGCGCGCGCGAGGCGGGCGCACCGGCGCCCGTGGCGTGGCGCGTCGAAGCGCTGCCGCGCGTGCCGGTGCTCGTGCTCTACTGGCCGCCGGAGGAGGAGTTCCCCTCCAAGTGCAAGGTCCTCTTCGACGCCAGCGCCGACCGCTTCCTCGACGTCGAGTCGCTGACCTTCCTCGTCGAGGGTCTCGCGAAGAACCTGGAGCACGGCCCCGACGCCCCCCCTCACGACTGACAGACCGCCGCTAACGGCCCATCAGCGCCCGGCGACGGGGTTGCATCGGCGGCCTGTCCGGGGGCGTCTCTCCGACAGTTTTTGTCAGCAAGAGATGAGGCGCAACCCTGTTGACAGGCGCGAGTCGGGAGGCGTATTAGGCTGGAGGTAGACCGCGTTTGACGGCCAGTCCTGGTTCCAGGACACGCACCGAACGATGATGAAGGGCGACTCGCCGTCTTGGGGGCGCTCATGAGTATCCAGGCCGCGAAAGCGAGCGAATGCCATGTGGGACTGCAGGGCGTTCCTTCTGCTCCGGTGTGTGACGGCGCAGCTGTTCCTGGTGTTCTTCCCGGCAGCTGCGTACGCGCTGCTTCCCGAGCCGCCGCACCTGGTCAACGGCGCGGTGACGGTCAACGGTTCCGCGCGGACGTGGGGGACGGTGTCGCTGCGTCTGAGCGGGGCACCGGACCCGATCGCCACCTTCTCGCTGGGGACACTCCCCGGCGCCCTCAACGGCTACGCGCTGGCGGTGCCGATGGACGCCATGGAGCCGCGGGAGCCGGGGACCGCGCGAGAGGGTGACGCCGCGCAGGTGTACCTGGACGGGGTGGCGGCCGCCGCGGTGACGATCGGCGCGCGCGGCGCCTTCCAGACGGTGGACGTGTCCCTGACGGTGGCGCACGCGATCGTGCTGATCCGCGGCCCGACCGGGACGCCGTCGACCACGCCCTCGGGCGGCGCCGTCTACCTGGACGTGGAGGCCGCGGACACCCTGGGGGCGCACACGCTCAGCTACGGCTGGTCCGCCTCCTGCCCGGGGGCGGACAACGGCGCGTTCGACAACGCGCAAACGCCTGTCCCCGTCTGGACCGCCCCGGTGGCCGGCGGCACCCCGCTGGTCTGTACCCTGACCGTCACGATAGCCGACGGGCAGGGCCTGTCGATCGAACCCTCCGTTTCGGTGACCGTCCAGCCGACGGTCGCGCCCGACCCGGTGGCGCAGTTCGTGGCCGGCCCCGACCCCTCGCTGTGCGGGGAGCAGATCGCGTTCGACGCGAGCGGTTCGTACCACAGCAACCCCGAGCGCACGATCGCGCTCTACGAATGGGACTTCGACTACGACGGGATCGCGTTCACGGTGGACGCGACGGGCGTGGCGACGGCGAGCGGGTTCGCGGGCCGCATGACCCCGGTGACCGTGGCCCTGCGGGTCACCGACGACGGGGCGCCGCCGCGCAGCGTGATCGCCACGCGGGAGCTGCACCCCGGCGGGACCAACCGCGCGCCGCTTGCGGCTGCGGGAGGCCCCTACGCGCTGAGCGCGGGGGGATCGCTGGCACTCAGCGGCACGGGTTCGAGCGACCCGGACGCGGCCTGCGGCGACGCGGCCGCCTCGTGGGAGTGGGACCTGGACGCGGACGGCGTGTTCGACGACGCCACGGGCGCGCAGCCGGTGATCGCCTGGAGCACGGCGGAGGCGCTGCTCTGCGGCGGGCGGTGCGTGGACAAGGCCAGCTACCCGGTGGCGCTGCGCGTGACAGACGCCCGGGGCGCGGATGCCGTGGCCGGGGGGACGGTGGCGGTTTCGCTGCTGATCTTCCGGGACGACTTCGCGCACGGGACGTTCAAGGGGGACCCGGACTGGCAGGTCAGGAGCGGGGCCTGGGCAGTGCTCGGGGCGGTCCCGTCGACGAAGTATTACGCCTCGGACCCGCGGCGCGGCGGGCTGGCGGTGGCGAAGCCGGCGCCGCTGGCGGCGCTGCGCGCCGGGCGATTGGAGACGAAGATCGCGCTGACGCGCAGCTTCGTGAGCTATGCCAACGGGGCGCTGGTGTTCGGGTACACGAGCAACACGCGGTACCGCTACGTGCGGTTGCAGCAACAGAACGGCGTGTGGAATCTGGTGCTGGGCCAGGTGGGCGGGATTGGCTCGGACCCTGCGGGAGTCAAGAGGACCAAGAAGCTCACGGGGCTGCGCGTCGGCGGCTGGTACTGGCTCTGGGTGAACGTGTACGACACGGGGTGGGTGAAGGTCTACTTCAAGACATACCCGGGGACGCCGGGGACGACGCCGGCGATCATGTACAAGTTCAAGGCGGCGGCGGCCGGCAAGGCGGGCTACCAGGCGACGGCGGCGCGGGCGTATTTCGACAACTTCGGCGCCTGGGACAAGGCGGTGCTGCCGTGAGGCGTCGGGTGTTGTCGGCGCTGGCCGGCGCGCTGCTCGTGCTCGCCGCCGTCCCCGCGTCCGCCGCCGACAAGAACGGCGTCTCCCCGAACGCGATCTCGCTGCCCTCGGGCCCCGGATCGATCGAGGGGCTCGGCGAGTCGTTCCAGCCGCAGCTCAACACCGGCTCGGCGCGCTACGCGGTGAAGATCCCGCTGCCGAGGCTGCACAACACGCCGGAGCTGAAGCTGCAGTACGAGAGCGGGTTCGGGGACGGTCCCGCGGGGATCGGCTGGACCTACGGCCCGGGGAGCATCGCGCGCCAGGTGGACAAGGGGCTGCCGCGGTACGTGGACGGGCCCAACGGCGTCGACGACGACGCGGACGGGCAGATCGACGAAGCCGACGAGAGCGACACGTACGTGGGCCCGGACGGGGAGGAGTTGGTGCCCGTCGGCGACGGGGTGTACCGGGCGCGGATCGAGGGGAGCTTTGCGCGCTACCGCCGGCTGGTGTCGGGGTGGGAGGTGACGCTGCGCAACGGCACGCGGGTGGACTTTGGCACGAGCGCGGCGGGCCAGGTGGCGGACGCGAGCGGGGCGAAGGTCTTCCGCTGGCTGCCCGAGCGCAGCACGGACACCAACGGCAATGTCGTGCAGTACGCGTGGGCGTCGTACCCGGGCTCGGAGTCCCAGAAGTACCTGCGGCAGATCCGCTACGGCCCGGGGGCCCCGCCGTGGGGGGCGTTCTACTTCGCGTCGTTCAGCTACGAGGACAAGCCGGACTGGCGGGCGGACTACCGCGCCGGCTTCCTCGTGCGGACGGCGAAGCGCCTGGCGAAGATCGAGGTCGGCATCCAGGGAACGCTGCCGGCGCAGTGCGCGGTGGGGGACTGGAACGCAGACGGGACGCAGGACGCGCTGATCGCCCGCTACGCGATCGCCTACGACGGAGCGCACCCGGACCGCTCCTTCCTCGCGAAGATCACCCGCTACGGCGCCGACGGCGTCAACTGGCTCCCGCCGATCTCGTTCGCGTACGCCGCTCACGATCCGCCGCCGGTCGTCTCGGCGTCCAGCGTCCGCGTCGACACCGACAACGCGCCGCTGTCGGTGATGGACAGCCTGCTCGCCGAACTCGTGGACCTGAACCGCGACGGCCTGCCTGACGTCCTCCAGACCGACCGCGAGGGCGGCTTCCACCGGGCGTTCCTGAACCTCGGCGCGGATGCGCTCTCCGGCGGGCGGGTGCGCTGGGCCGATGGGCGCTACCTCGCGAGCGAAGACGGCGTGGCGCCGCAGCTGCAGCTCGCCGAGGCGCGCGTTCACCTCGCGGACATCGACGGGGACGGGATCGCCGATCTCGTCCAGACGAGCGCCGCGGGCGAGGTCTCCTGGTTCCCGAACGACGGCGCCGTCGGCTGGAAGGCGCGTCGGCGCATGAGCCTCGCCGGGGCGGCGCCTCCCGCGCCCTTCACGACCGCGGATGCCGCCGTCGCGGACCTCGACTTCGACAAGCGCATGGACGTCGTTCTCAGCACCGAGAACGGGTACGCCGTGTGGTTCAACCGCGGGGATGACCGCTACAGCGAGGAGGTGCGGACGCCGGGGGCCCGCCACGAGGGCGCGGTCCTGCGGTTCTCCACCCCCGGGGTCCGCCTCGCCGACATGAACGGCGACCGGCTCGCCGACGTGGTGCGCGTCACGCCGACGTGTCTCGTCGTCGCGGCGGGCATGGGCCACGGGCGCTTCGCGCCTGCCGTCGAGGTGCCGATCGCCGGGGCGACGCTGACCGACGGCGCCGACGGGCAGATCGCCCGCGCGCGGCTCGAGGACGTCAATGGCGACGGCCTCGCCGACCTCGTGGTCGAGCGCGCCGAGGTCGGCGAACTGCACTGCTGGCTCAATCGCGGCACCGACACGCTCGGTCCGCGCATCGTCGTGACCGGCATGCCCGTCGTGTACGCGGCGGGCACGGCGGTGCGCTGGGCCGACCTCAACGGGAACGGCACGACCGACCTCGTCTACGCCGACTCGACGGCCGACGAGCGGCTGCGGATGGTGGACGTCGGCGTGCTGCTCGGCGGCTCGTCGCACCCGAACCTGCTCGAGCGCGTCGACAACGGCCTCGGCGCGCTCACCGCCATCGAGTGGCGCGCGAGCACGGAGCTTCTCGTCGCCGACGGCCGCACGGCGCATCCCTGGGCGTCGACGATTCCGTTCCCCGTCCAGGTGGTCGTCGCGATCGAGACCACCACCGGGATGGACCTCGACGACGCGCCGGGGCCCGACCGCATGCGCCGCGAGCTTGCCTACCGCGACGGCTTCTACGAGGACCGCGAGCGCGCCTTCCGCGGCTTCGGCGAGGTGCGGGTCACGGAACCGGGCGACGCCGCTGCGCCCACGCGGGTGGACGTCAGCGGCTTCTTCACCGGTGGGCCCGACGGTGTCGACGACGACGGCGACGGCCTGATCGACGAGATCGGCGCCGGGAACCACCGCGAGGAGGAGGCCCTGCGCGGCAAGCTGCGCTTTGCGGAGGCTCGCTCGGCGACGGACGTCCTCTACCAGCGGGAGGAGAACGACTGGCGGGTGCGGACGCTCCTGACGGCGATGGACGGCTCCGAAGTCCGGCTCGCCTGCCGGACACGCAACGACGCTCTGCAATACGAAGGCACGGCGGCACCGGAGACGGTGCGCACGACGTGGGCGTACGACGACTTCGGCAACCCGACGGAGGAGCGGCGTCAGGGCGCCCTCTCGCTCGAGGGCGACGAGGCCTTCATCCTCACGGAGTACGTCAACGACACCGGGCGCTGGATCATCGGGCTGCCGAGCCGCCGCCGCGTGACGGACGCCGCCGGGACCGACATCGCCGAGACGTTCAACTACTACGACGGGCCCGACTACGCGGGGCTCCCGTTCGGGAGGGTGGAGAAGGGGAACCTCACGCGGACGCTCGGCAAGGTGCGCACCGGCGAGTTCGTCGCACTCACCCGGAACGCGCGCGACGCGTGGGGGAACGTCGTCGGCTCGCTCGACCCGAACGGCGGGCAGCGCACGGTGACCTGGGACTCCCTGCTGCACGCCTTCCCCGTGCGCGAACAGATCCAGGTCGGCGGCGGCAACCCGGACCTGGCCATCGCCGCCGAGTACCACGCGGCCTTCGGCGCGCTGACCGCGAGCGAGGACTTCAACCGCAACCGCTCGGAGTTCCGCTACGACGCCTTCGGCAGGCTCGTGACTATCGTCAAGCCCGGCGACAGCGCGGAGTCGCCGAGCATCGAGTTCCATTTTCGCATGGCGGCCCCGCGTCTGCCGGACGCGGCCGGGGGGCTGACCTACGACTACGACGCCGCAGGCGGCCTGACGCTCACCGCCGGGCCGGCCGGGCCGAGCTCCGTGACGACGGGCGCCCGCGAGCGTTCAGGCGAGGCGGGAACCTGGGACGTCGTCAAGTACACGGACGGGCTGGGCCGCCCGCTCGCCACGGTCTCCGAGGCGGAGGCCGGTTGGACGGTGAGCCGCGCGGTCACGTTCAACGCGCGAGGCACGCCGAGATTCGCATTTCAGCCGTATGCCGCCGGCGCCGCGGCCTTCGGGCGCCCCAGCGCGGTCCTGGCGGCGACGGAAGTCCGCCTGGACGCCATGGGGCGCGAGGTGCTGCGTCTCAACCCGCCGGACGCGCTCGGCGTGGTGAGCGACGTCGCGACCTCCTGGTTCCCCCTCGGCAGGACGCGAACCGACGAGGAGGAGCGCTCGCGGACGTTCCTCCTCGACGGGCTCGGGCGGTTGATCGAGATTCGCGCCCACCACGGCGCCGAGACCTACACGACCCGCAACGCCTACGACCCGCTCGGCCGCGTGGTGCAGGCAACGGACGCCCTCGCGAACGTCCGCACCTTCGCCTACGACGGTCTCGGCCGGCGGACGCTCATCGAGGACCCCGACCGCGGGCGCGTGGAGACGAGCTACGACGCCGCGGGCAACGTCGTCCGCCGCGTGGACAACAAGGGTCAGGGCGTTCTCTACGCGTACGACGCTGCCAACCGGCTGCTGGCCGAGTACCGGCGCGACGGCTCGGGGCCGGGCCCGGCGGTCGAGTACCACTACGACGCGCCTGCGGCGGACTTCCCCGCAGCCGCGAACCTCGCTGGGCGCCTGGCGTGGGTCACCGACCCCTCGGGCGCGCAGCACTTCTCCTACGACTCGCGCGGCAACCGCACGGAGGCGTTGCGCCGCGTCCGCGACCGCGGCACGAGCCGGGACTTCCTGCGCCAGTGGGAATACGACGCGCTCGACCGCGTGACGGCGGAGACCTTCCCCGACGGGGACCGAGCGACCTACGAGTTCAACGGCGGGGGGCTGCTCGAGCGGATCCCGGGCGTCGTCAGCGGCATCGACTATCTGCCGTCGGGGGCGGTCGGACGGATCGCGTACGCCAATGGCCTCGCGTCCGACTACGGCTATGATCCGCGCAACCGCCTCACGGGACTGACAACCGCCCCGGCGGCCGGGTCGGCGATCCAGGACCTGGCCTACGCGCTCGACGGCGTCGGGAACGTCCGCGCCGTCGCCGACGGGCGGCCCGGCGTGACAGGGTCGCCGTCGGACGGCACGCAGTCCTACCAGTACGACGACCTCCACCGGCTGGTCCGTTCCGAGGGGCCCCACGGCGCGGTCATCTTCGAGTACGACGCAATCGGAAACCTGACGTCGACCTCGTCGCCGGCTCTCCCGGACCCGCTGCACATCGCCGACGACCTCGTGAATCTCGGCGCGCTCGCCTACGGCGGCGCCGGCGGCACGAGCGGCCGCGGCCTGCGGGCGCCGGGCGCCGCGCCGGGGCCGCACGCGATCACGGCGACAGCGAGCGGGCTGGCGTACGCCTACGACGACAACGGCAACATGACGAGCCGGGGCGCCGGCGATGCCTACGAGTGGGACTTCAACGACCGGATGGTCCGCGCGCAGGTCGGGACCGCCGTCGCCCGGTTCGTCTACGACTGGGCCGGGCAGCGCGTGATCAAGGAGTTGAGCGCCGGCGCCGCGGTCTCGTCCGCCTGGTACATCGACCGCGGCTACGAACTGCGCGACGGGCGGCCCGTCAAGAGCATCTTCGCCGGCGACCGGCGCGTGGCGCAGATCGAGGGGCGCCTGGCCCCCGGCGCGGAGAGCGGGCAGCAGACGCTGCGCTTCGGCAAGGGCTGGAACTTCTTCTCCCTGGAGGTGGAGCCGGCAGATCCGGCGCTCGCGGCGGTGCTGGCGCCGATCGCCGGCAAGTACGACGGCGTGTGGACGTTCGACGCCGCGGCGCAGGCCTACGTGGCGCCGGCGGAGCTGCACGGTCGGCGGGGGTATCTCATACGCGCCACCGAGACGGTCGAGCTGACGGTGACGGGGACGAAGTCCACGGCGGCCATCGCGCTCTCGCCGGGCTGGAACCTCGTCGCGTGCCCGGCGGAGAACGCGCTGCCGGCCGCCGACGCCTTCGCCGCGGCGGCGCCCGATGCCGTGTGGGCCTACGAGACGGGCGCCGCGACGTGGCAGGCCTGGTCGGCCGCGCCGCCGCAGGGCATCGCGCCGCTCACGCTCGTCGAGCCCGGCCGCGCCTACTGGGTCCACGCGGGGTCGGCGGCGTCGCTGGCGCTCGCGGCGCGCCCGACGCGCATCTTCTTCTACCACCCGGACCACATCGGCAGCACCGCCGTGGTCACGGACCTCTCCGGCGCCGTCGTCGCGCGCAACGAGTACTACCCGTACGGCCGGACGCGCTACACCGAGCGCGCCGGGTTCGATCCCGCCTACGCCTTCACCGGCGCCGAGCTGGACGCCGAGACCGGTCTCGTCGCCCTTGGGGCCCGCTCGCTCGACCCGGTCACCGGCCGCTTCGTCAGCGTTGACCCGGCGTTCGCCGACGCGTACGCGTACGGCTGGAACAACCCGCTGCGCTTCACCGACCCGCGGGGGACGTACGGCAACCAGGACCTCGCCCGGGAAATCGGCGCGCCCGAGCCGACCGACTACACGCCCGGCGAGGAGACGAAGGATCTGGTCGGGAAGGTCAAGGAGACCGGCGGGAAGCTGGCCGACATCTCCATCCAGGACATCGTCAACTTCCTCATCAAGGAGCTGGTCAAGGTTGCGGTCGACGCGCTGATGAGCCAGATCGGCAGCCCCGTGCTCAAGCAGCTCGTCACGAACCTCCTGGAGTCCGACATCCTGGACCTGGACTACGCGCTGAACGAGGTCTGGGGGGCGATCGACAGCGAGGTGATGACCAAGCCGATCATCCAGCAGGTGCGGGAGGCCGGCGGCGAGGGCATGGAGAGCTTCCTCTCCGACGCCGGCGGCGTGCTCAAGGACGTCGGCGGCGTCGCCGAGAGCGCGGCCGGCATCGCCGGCAACGCCCTGGAGTTCGTCGGCAGCATCCCGGGAGGCACGTATCTCACCAACCCGATCGCCGAGAAAATGCGCTCGCTCGAGACCGACATCACCGACAAGATCGAGAAGCCGCTCGACGAGGTGAGCTCCCTCGCCGACCGGATGTCGGCTGCGACGGTCGCCCACACGGGGCCGAACTACTTCTGGCAGGGCGACGAGACGGCGAAGCTCGTCGTGGTCATGGGGCTCGCCAAGGGGATGGACCAGTTCATTCCGCAGCCGTGGTGAGCCGCGGGCCGCGAACGACTGAACGAACGACACGGGGGCAAGGGGGACGGACGATGGACAAGGCGACGCTCCGGCGGCTGGTGGTGCTCACAGGCGTTCTCTCGGTGATCCTGGCGTCGGGGCCGGCGCGTGCGGCGACCGTCATCCAGTCGGTCCCGCTGCTGGCAGGGTGGAACGCCGTCTTCCTCGAAGTCGAGCCGGCGAACCAGGACCCGGCGGCCGTGCTCGCCGGGGTGGCGGGGCTCGAGAGCGTCTGGGCCTGGAACCGGAACACCTCCACCGTGCAGTTCGTCCAGGACCCCGGCCTCCCGGTGGAGCCGCCGCCGTACATGCTGGCGTACGTCCCCGGCAACCCGCTGATCACCAACCTGCACGCCATCCGCGGCGAGACGGCCTACCTGGTGAAGATCGCGACCGGCACCTCGCCGCAGTCCTGGAACGTCAGCGGCCAGCCGGCGGTCCCGAAGGCCGACTGGAAGCCGAATTCCTTCAACCTCGTGGGCTTTCACCTCGACCGCAGCCTGGCGCCGGGGGCTCTGCCGACCTACTTCGACTTCTTCGCCGCGTCGCCGGCGCACTACCTCACCCCGCCGCTCCCGGACCTGCCGGGGCCGGAGATTTACCGCCTCGACAACGCGAGCGGGACCTGGAAGCGCGCCGTTTCCACCGACAAGATGCAGCCGGGAGAGGCGTTCTGGGTCTACAGCCAGGGTTCATCGACATTCGCCGGGCCGCTCGCTGTCCAACTCGAGCAGGGCAACGGGCTGGACTTCGGCGCGGTCCTCGACCAGCAGGTGGTTGTCATCCGCAACGACGGCAGCGGGCCCGGGCCGCGCACGGTCACGGTCCGCGCGGTCAGCGGCACCGCCCAGCTGTATCACGGCCAGTGGGTGGAACAGGCCCCGCCCGCGACGCCGGCCTGGCGTCACGAGTGGCGGAACCTGCTCACGTCGCACCCGGCCCTGGCGATCGCCGCCGGCGGGCAGCACCGGCTGCGGGTCGGCGCCGTCCGGGCCGGCCTTGCTTCGGGGGGAACCTTCGAGGACAACGTCGAGATCCGGGACGGCGTGGGGATGAGCATTCTCCTGCCGGCCAAGGTCAGGGGCATGAGCACGGCGGGGCTCTGGGTCGGCAGCGTCGTGGTGGACAAGGTGCGCGACAACGGCAGCGGCTCGCCGGACGCCACGGCGGTGGGCTCGCCGTTTGCCTTCCGGGTCATCGTGCACGTCAGCGACGACGCGACGCCGCAGGTGCGCCTGCTCCGCGACGTGGTGCAGCTCTGGCGGGAAGGGACCTGGAAGGCCGACCCGGACAACGTCGGGCACCTCGTGGTGGACCAGCCCGGGCAGTTCGTGCTCGTCGCCAACCCGCTGCGGCTCGGCGAGTTCCGGGGCGCGGCGCTGCGCGACGGCCAGGAGGTGGGGCGGCGCATCAGCACCGCGGCCTTCGGCTTCGCGACGCCGCAGCCGAAGTCCGGAGGTTCCTTCGCACCCGGGAGCACGCTGGGCTTCGATCTGACGCTGGCGCCGAACGACCCGACGAACCCCTTCGTCCACCAGTACCACAAGGACCACTCCGCGAAGGACTCCTATGAGGTGCAGCGGCTGCCGGCATTCGAGTTCCTCCTCGACGACCCGGCCGGTTCCTCCCTCGCGGGGGTGCCGTTCCTCGGCTGGGGCAGCAGCGAGGTCGGCGGGCGCTACAGCGAGACGATCAGGTTGCGCCGGGCCAACCCGGCGGACCCGTCGCAACCGGACCCCGGCGACGCGTCCTACGGCGTCGAGGTCAGGGGCACCTTCCGCTTGCGGAGGGTGAGCGACGTGGGCCAGCTCCAGCTCTAGGCGGAGGCGACGACGATGAGCGGAGCGACGGTGCGGACGGCGATGGGCACGGGACGGAATCTCACGCAGGGAGGGGGGTGGCGAGGCATGATGGTGGCGAGGAAGCGAAAGCAGGGCCCGCGCGCGGGGTGGCGGCTGTCCGCCCTTCCGGCCGCGCTCGCCGTCGTCCTGCTCTGCGTCCTGCCGGCGGCGGCGAAGGAGATCATCGTCTTCCCCGACACGGCGACGAACTACAACTACGTCTGCGGCGGCGTCAATGACCGGCGCACGACGGGGGTCCTCAAAGAGTCCGGCGCCGCCTGCGGGAGCGTCGGCGACCTGTCCGTGCCCGCCGGGGCGATGAACTGGGCGATCCTCTACGGCAAGCTCTACGCGTCCTCGACGCAGGTGCGCGGCAAGGAGCTGAGGGTGCGCGTCGAGACGAAGACCGGCGGCGACCTGACCTTCAAGTTCGCCCACGCCGCCAGCGGGGTGACTCCGTCCACGATCACCGAGTTCCCGGCCGCCCAGAACGTCACGGTGCACCTCCCCCCGAGTGACGGCGTCGTCTCCCACCTGATCGACCTGCGGGGGATGAAGGGGACGATCCCGGCCAACCGGCGGCTTGTCTTCGTCGTCGACAACGCGAACTCGACCTTCGTCGGCACGGTGAAGCTCGAGCTGGACATGCGGCTCACGTACTACGAGAGCGTCTACTACGTTCCCGGGGACTACGCCAGCATCTCCGCCGCCATTGCCGCGCCCGTCGACTCGCACATCTTCGTCGGCGACGGGACGTGGATCGGAGCCGCCAACCGCAGCGTCACGTTCAGCAAGGCCCTGACGCTGCTGAGCGAGAACGGGCCGGACCGCTGCATCGTGGACGCCCAGTACCAGGCCGGGAGCTTCACCTTCAACGCCGGGGCGACGAACAGCACGGTGATGGAAGGGTTCACCTTCACCCACTTTGCGACGGCGGTCAAGGTTAACGCCTCCGCGTACCCGATCGTCCGCAACTGCGCGTTTCGAGACAACCTGCTCGCCGACGGCAACCTGGGCGGCGCGGTCCAGGTCCTCGACGGCGCCGGCGCGGTGACCACCTTCATCGAGGACTGCCTCTTCGAGGGCAACGTCGCCTCGGGCGGGGGCGCGATCGGCCTCAGCAACGCCAGCGCCACGCAGCGCTACCTCATGGTGCGCGACTCGGTCTTTCGGGGAAACTTCGCCGCGACGGGGGGGGCGATCGCCCTGTCCTACTCGCAGACCACGGGCCGTGTCGACATCGAGCGCTGCGCCTTCAGCGGCAACACCGCGGAGAACGGCGGGGCGATCGCCGCCATCACGGCCGGGGAAGACGACATCCTCGGCTGCGACTTCCAGGACAACCGCGCCTACGACTACGGCGGCGCGATCTACACCGGGAAGGTCACCGGCAACGGCATCAAGACAGTCAGCGACAGTATCTTCCGCGGCAACAGCACACGGTACATCCATGGCGGGGCGATCTACACCGACGGCGCTTCGGTCAACCACTGCGACCTGATCGAGAACGCCGCCGGCGGCGGCGGGGGCGGCATCGCCACGACCGGCGCCCTTTACGTCTACAACTCCATCCTGCGCGGCAACACCCAGAAGGACGCCGGCGCGGGGAAGGAGATCTTCGCCGACACCGGCGGGACACTCAACCTCGGCTACTCCAACGTCGAGGGGGGGAACAACTCGATCTCGTACAAGGGCGCGGCCTCCCCCTACACCTATGTCGGCCTCATCGACGCCGATCCCCAGTTCGTGGCGCCGGGCGTCTTTCACCTGCTCCCGACGTCCCCCTGCATCGAGGCCGGTATGGACGCGCCGCCCCTTGCGGCGGGCGCGACGGTCGTCAACGAGGACAAGGACGGCGTCAAGTGGCCGCAGGGGCCGGACTGCGGCGCCGGCAAGCCGGACCTCGGGGCCTACGGATACCACGGGGGGTGCGGGGAGGCGGTGCCGGTGATCGAGCCGATGACCCTGCTGCTCACCGCCCGCAAAGGCGGCTCGCCCCCGGACGTAGCCACGCTGGCGATCCGCAACGCCTCCGCCACGAACCTCGCCTGGAGCGCGGCGGCGGACGCGGACTGGATCACCCTCGAGCCCGACCCGGCGAGCGGGGAGGTCGGGGCCGATGCCGCGGCGCTCGGTCTCCACGTCGACACGAGCGGACTGGAGGAGGGGGTCTATCAGGCGAATGTCGTGGTCTCCGGCCAAGCGCCGAGCGTGCCCGCGCACCGGACGGTGCGCGTCGTCCTCCACGTCACCCGCGCGCGGCTCGTGCCCTCCGAGTATGTCAACATCCAGTCGGCGATCGACGCCGCTCTCAGCGGCGACGAGGTCGTCGTCGCCGCCGACACCTATGTCTCCGCCGCCGACAAGAACCTCAACCTGCGGGGCAAGGCGCTCCACCTGCGATCCGAGAGCGGCCCGGACTCCACGATCATCGACTGCGCGGGGGTCGGACGGGGAGTGACCCACGACTTCGGCCCGCCGGGGGCGATCCTCGAGGGCTTCACCTTCAGGGGCTGCAGCACCCCGGGCTCCCCGAACGCCGGATACGGCGGCGGCGTCTACGTCGGCCAGTACGCGAGCATGGAGATCGTCAACTGCGTTTTCGCCGACAATCACCTCGTCGCCTCCAGCAGCGACCGCGGCGGCGGGATCTACGCCGACGGGGTCGTGACCGTCAGCAACTGCGCGTTCTCGTCGAACATCGCGCGCAACCAGGGCGGCGGACTCTACCTCGGGTCCAACGCCGACGGCAGCCGGGTCATCGGCTGCAGATTCGAGGGCAACCAGTCGAACTACGGCGGCGGACTCTATTCGACCGCCCAAGACACCGTCGTGCTCGGCTGCACCTTCCTCTCCAACACCGTCCCCTACGACATCGCCTACGCGTACGGCGGCGGCGCCTACCTCACCGCCTACGGCGCCTACGTCAACGGGAGCTTCTTCGAGAAGAACAGCGCCGTCTACGGGGGCGGGCTCTACGTCAACAACATCTCGACGACCGCCGCGCCGTCGCGGGTGGTGAACTCGATCTTCTACGACAACTCGGTCGCCAGCACCGCAACCGCGAGCTGGGGCGGCGGCGCCTACGCCTACGGCTCGGGGTGCAAGATCACCAATTGCACCTTCTACGCCAACTTGCACAACGGCGGATTCACGGGCGGCGGGGCGGGAGGGCTGCGCGACGCCAACGGGTCGCCGGAGGTCCGCAACTGCATCTTCACCGGCAACAACGCCGCCGGCGCTTCGCCGGACACGGACGCCAACAACCTCAGCTACAGCATCGTCTGGAGCAACACCGACAACGCGGCGTCGCACATCTACGGCGGGGATCTCGCCGGCAGCGTCTTCGTCGCGCCCACCGCCACGCCGCCCGACCTGCGGCTGCGGACCGCATCGCGGGCCGTCGACACCGGCACGACGATCGACGACCTCTTCTCGGACTATCGCGGATCGGTGCGGGCGATCGACGGGCGCGAGGAGCCGGTGACGCTCCAGGGCGCGCAGGAGAGCACGAGCGGCGCTCGCTTCGACCTCGGCGCCCACGAGTACAGCGACTACTACGGCGGCGCTGCCGTGGACGGCACGGCCAAGGCCTTCAAGAACCTGCGAATCAACGGCAAGATCGTCGCCACCGGCTACGAGTACCGGATCCAGTGGGACGCGAAGGACCCGTTCCCGGAGCAGATGGACGGGCGCGTCAAGCAGGCGGGCGAGTACGAGGCGCGCCTCCTCCTCGTGACCGACGCCGGCCGGCGAATCGAGCTGGGGACCTGGAAGACGGCGCTGGGGGTCGGCTACACCGTCCCCTACACCTTCGGCGCGGCGCACGTCGGCACCTGGCGGCTGCGTCTCGAGATGGCCTCCGACCCGAACCAGTTCGTGCTGTCCGACCTCTTCCCGATCCAGTACAAGGCGCTCGTGCCCTACACCCTCGGGCGCAAGATCGGGCCGCCGGCGGGCGCCGTCGCCGGGCAGAGGCCCGACGTGAACAACCCCGCGGCGGTCTACTGGAGCACGGAGACCAACGAGCTCTACGCGATCGCGCCCTACCCGATCCAGCTCACCTGGTACGCCGACAAGGAGCGCACGACCCCGATCCTCGTCATGGGGATCATCAAGACTCCTGCCGACCCCGTGTTCCACGTCGCCGACGCGCCGCCGGTGGAGCTGCGGCCCGCCGGGACGCGCTTCAGCTCGGTCGCCATCCTCTGGTCCGAGAGCAGCGCGATGATCTCCTCGGACCGCTTCACGGCGCCGCAGGACGGCTGGACGACGCTGCTCTTCAAGGACTCGGTGAACCCCGCGCCGGAGAAGCGCGAGTTCTTCACGGTCGTGCGCACGCTGACCTGGGACCACCAGGGCGTCACGAACGTCACCGGCGCCCCCTACAACGGCACCCTCGGGGCGCTGCCGCCGGTCGACCCGGTCTACCCGATCGAGAAGACGACCGGCGTTGGCGCGCTCGTCACCGACGCGGAGCACCAGCCGAATGAGGCCTGCAGCGGCGGCTACATCCTCAACGAGATCGCGCCCTACGATGGCGTCGGGGACAAGCGCGCCTACGACCGCCCGACGCGCAGCGGCCAGATCTTCGCGGTGAACGACGACGACCCGAACGCCGTCGCGGACGATCTCGTGGTGATCTGGTACCGCCGTCAGGGGAGCGTCACGGACGGCGCCCCCGGCGTCTGCTGGCCCTTCAAGCCCGTGCGCTACGACCCGGCCTGGCCCGCGCCGACCACCACCTGCGTCGGCGGCCAGAACGGTGCCTGCGACCGGATCGAGATCGCCAGCGCCCTCGGCTCCGGGCAGCTGCCGCCCGACACCTTCGGCGCCTGGGACAACATGATCGTCTACAACCAGCCGGACCGGAAGCTGCCGGGCTTCAACCCGAACGAGGAGCACACACTGCTCTTCGCGGCGGAGGGGACGCCGAACCCCGGCGCGTTCCCGCTGCGCAACGACATGAACCGCTTCAACGCCGGCGACTGGGCGGCGAACCCGGTGCGCTACACCTCGCAGCCCTACGCCCTGGTCAAGCACCGCGACCCGGTGAGCGGCGAGTGGCGCTTCAAGGTCTTTGCGGTGACCCCGGGCAACCTGGCGTACAGTCCGGAGGCGGGCAACGAGTTCAACCCGCCGTACCCGCTGAACCAGTTCGTCTTCGGGCCCTGCCGCGACGTCCTGCCGGCCGGGGTTGACCCCGCCGACCCCGCCTCTCCGCACAACGGCACCTGGTCGGACGCCGTGCACTACGCCGCCGACGGCTCGAACATGGCCACGGCCACGGCGCTCAAGGACAAGGACAACAAGCTCTTCTCCATCCGCGGCGGCGTCACCGTGAGGACTTATCAGTTCTACCGCCTCCACGAGAGCTTCTGGTTCGACCTGGACAACAACGGCTACCCCGACAAGCCGGCGGGGACCTGCGTCCCCTTCCTCGGCTACAACCCGGCCTGGACGAACTGGAATGCGGCCTGGGACCCGGCGCCGATCACGTACAACGTCATCTGGCCGCCGACGCCCACCCTCTACGTCGGCGAGACGCTCGCGGACGCCAAGACCCAGGCCGGCGAGACCGAGGGGCTGCCGAACGTCAAGGACCAGTGCATCGTCGCCAAGCTCTGGGACGAGGCGGGTGTGCGGCTCTTCGACCCGCTCAAGGAGATCAGGTACCCGGACAAGGGGACGCAATACCCCGCCGACCCCGATGCGCTGGACCCGGCGGTGGTCGCCGAGGTGGACAAGCTCAAGACCGATCCGCCCGTCGCCGTCGGCAGCCGGGTGGTCTTCCTGGACCTGCCGCCGCAGCTGCAGCAGCGCCTCATCTACGACGCGGTGGCGAAGAAACTCAAGCTCTCGGGCCAGTACATCACGACCACGGGCGAGCCGGTGCTCCTGCTCAACACGCTGAGCATCCGGGAGCTCAACGGCATCAAGACCGCCCTCAAGCTCGAGGACCCGCAGGAGCCCAAGCCGGTGCTGCTCGCGGCGCTGGTGAATGTCCAGCAGCGGGGCACCGCGAACCTCGCCGGCAAGCCGAGCCTGGCGCGCTGGCAGGCGGACTTCAAGGCGCTCTCGGCGGGGAATGTGGACAACACCGGCTTCGTCACTCTCGCCTTCAACAACCACCCGGACTGCGCGGCGCCGACCATGCTCAGCGTCATCGAGGTCGACTGCCCGCTGTATCGCGGCGACCTCAAGGTGATCGAGTCGCCGAACCCCTTCGAGGAGAAGGTCACGCTGCGGCACAACGGAGACTTCGGCGGCCTGCCGGACATGCGCTACTTCGAGTGGGTCTACCTCCAGAACTACTCCGGCATCCCGGAGGGGCCGGGGACGCCGGGGGAGAACTGGCTCCCGTTCAACCCCGCCAACTCCTTGCCCGCGCCGACGGACCCCTCGCCCTTCCCGATGCCCGACGGGCAGAACGCCTATCGCGGCCTCGTCGACATCACGCCGATCGGCACCGGCCAGCAGCTTCTCCCCGACCGCTGGTTCTCCGTGCGCTACCGCTACCGGGATTCGCTGAACTCACATGCGGATCCGCCGGACAACGTCCCGCCCGCCGCGTGCACCATGATCAGCCCGTGGACCGCGCCGCAGTTGGCGGAAGGGTGGGTCAAGCGCGTCGTGAAGAAGATCAACCTCTTCGACCAGAAGGTGAAGGACTTCCACAAGACCGACGCGGACACCGTGGCCAACATGATCGCCCAGGCCGGCCGCGCCTACGAGGGGGACGTCGCCCTGAGCGACGACCCGGAGTACCTCAAGCGCCTCGGGCTCATCGAGCTCTACGAGACGCTGCTCAACCGCGCGCTGGCGCTCAGCATCGACGCCGCCCCGCCGGACGTGAGCCTGCGCGACGCCGTCCTCTTCGCCGCCAACCGCCTCTCGACGCTTTACATGCTCCTCGGCAACGAGGCGTACGCGGACTCCGCGGACCCGACCGTGGGCTTCGGCACTCAGGATGGCCAGTACGGGTCCATGGCCTCCTCGATGTTCGCCTTCCAGAACCAGGTGGACGCGCTCCTCGACGAGGAACTGGCCCTGCTGGAAGGGCGCGACGACGCCGGGATGCGGCCCTACTACAACCGCCTCCCCTGGAACTTCACGATCGGCGAGGGGGAGGTCGCCTACCGGCAGGTCTACAACATCCAGGACGTCGCGAGCGTGGAGGACCCGCTCACGCCCGACGGCGAGATCAACGAGTATGACGCCAAGGCCATGTTCCCCCAGGGGCACGGCGACGCCTGGGGTCACTACCTGAGCGCGATCGAGAAGCTCTACTACCTGATCACCCACGACGGCGTCGCCTGGGTGCCGACCGTCGAGGCGATCCTCGTGGCGCAGGCGCCCGTGGAGGTCGACTACCGCGACGAGCGGCTCTTCGCCAACGCCGCGGCGGCCCGGGCGCGCGCCGGCGCAGACCTTGTCAACCTCACCTACCGGCGCTTCTACGACGAGGACCCGCAGAAGCAGTGGCAGGGCTATCGCGACAGCAACCCGACACGCGCCTGGGGCCTGGCGGAGTGGGCCAGCCGCGCCGGCCAGGGGGCGTATCTCGACTGGGCGATGGGCAACGCGCTGCTGCCGTCGAACTCGACGACGATCAGGAAGATCGAGACCTATCCCGCCCCGGTGCAGCCGCGCTACGTCCTCGGCGCGGACTACGCGCGCGGGGGCCTCGAGATCTACGTCGACGACGCGCTCCAGACCTCCGGCTACACCGTCACCCTGATCTACGACGAGGTGCAGGCCGTCCATCGCGCGCAGATCGACTTCGCGCCGGTCCCGGCGGCGACGCGGGAGATCGTCTTCCGCGTCAGCCTCCCGGCGGAGGGCATCAAGAAGGTCGACCGCACGACGGTGGTCGAGCTGCGGGAGATCGCCGCGCAGTACGACGCGATCCAGGCCACCCTCGACCAGGCCGACGCGGGGCTGAACCCGCTCGGCGTGGCCAAGGACACGGTGCCGTTCGACATCGACCCGGTGCTCGTCGCCTCCGGGCAGACGCACTTCGAGCAGATCTACAACCGGGCGCTCCAGAGCCTCCAGAACGCGGCGACGGTCTTCGACTACGCGAACCAGTCCTCGCAGATGCTGCGCCGGCAGCAGGACCGCCTCGACGACTTCAAGCGGACGGTCGCGGACCGCGAGGCGGACTTCACCAGCCGGCTCGTCGAGGTCTTCGGCTATCCGTACCCCGAGGACTGCGGCCCCGGCAAGCTCTACGCGACGGACTACTGCCAGAGCGGTCCGGACCTCTACCACTACATGTACGTCGAGCCCTCCCAGCTCATGGGGGACGCGAACTCCGACCAGAACGCGACGACGGCGCCGCGGCAGCTCGACTACACCGTCAATTTCCGCGACCTGACCGCGGACGCCGCCGGGGGGCTGACCCAGACCGAGGTGCCGGTGACGTTCACGATCGACGAGGACCGGCGCTTCGGCATCGTCAAGCCCGCGGCCTGGACGGGCAACCGGCGCGCGGTCGGCGCCCTGCAGCTCGCGCGGTCCGACCTGCTCCAGCTCCAGGGGCGCTTCGAGCGCGCCATCATCGAGTACGACACGCTCATCGGCCAGGTCGAGGACCAGCGGGACCTGATCGTGGCGCAGTACGGCCTCAACGCGGAGGAGATCAAGGTCATCCAGGACGCGAACCAGAAGGTGACCGAGATCAACGCCTCGATCCTCGAGGCGCGCGAGTCGGCGGCGGACGACCGGGCGGCGGCGCAGGACGCGATCCTCGTCGCGAACATCGCGATGGAGGCCTTCCCGAAGGTGATCGGCATGGCGACCGACGCCATGGGGGCGGCGCGCGCCATCGCGCTCGCCGTCGGGCAGGGGATGTCCCTGATGTTCAACCAGCAGGCGGACTACTCGCAGGTCACCGAGTTGAGCAACCAGCAGGCCAAGGAAGTCGCGGGGGCCGAGGGGAACGTGACGGTCACCACCATGCGCGGCGACTTCGCCGTCAAGCAGCAGATCCTGCAGCTCGAGAACCTCGTCCGGCGCGAGGCGGTGCTCCGCCAGGAGCTCTACACGCTCGTCGAGGGCCTCCAGCAGAGCGCCGCGCGCTACCTCAACGGCCTGACCGCCGGCGAACGGATCCTCGAGGAGCGCCTGCGCTTCCGCAAGCAGACGGCGGCGCAGGTGCAGGACTACCGCTACACCGACATGACGTTCCGCGTGTTCCGCAACGACGGGCTCCAGAAGTACAAGGCGCAGCTCGACCTCGCGGGGCGCTACGCCTATCTCGCGGCGAAGGCCTACGACTACGAGACGACGCTGCTCGACTCCAGCGGCATGGCCGGCGCCGCGTTCCTGAAGGACATCGTGAAAGAGCGCAGCCTCGGGACCGTGCTCGGCGGCCAGCCGCTGACCGGCACCGGCCTCGCGGACGTGCTGCGACGTCTGGCCATGAACTTCCAGGTGCTCAAACCGCAGCTCGGCTTCAACAACCCGCAGATCGAGACCAACCGCTTCTCGTTGCGTCGCGAGCTCTTCCGGGTGCGCTTCGACGCGGGCTCGGACGAAACGTGGCGCGGGGCGCTCGCGAAGTACCGGGTCGACGACCTCTGGGCCGTGCCGGAGTTCCGCCGGTTCTGCCGGCCATTCGCGGCGCCGGGCGTGGCGCAGCCGGGTCTCGTGATCCCCTTCCGCACCACGGTGACCTCCGGCTTGAACTTCTTCGGCTGGCCGCTCGGCGGCGGCGACAGCTACTACAGCGCGGCGAACTTCGCGACCAAGGTCCGCTCGGTCGGCGTCTGGTTCAGCAACTACAACGCCACGGGCCTGGCGCAGACGCCGCGCGTCTACCTCGTGCCCGCCGGCGAGGACGTGGCGCGCTCGCCGACGGGCGACGCGGGGGACATCCGCGCCTGGCGCGTGCTGGACCAGCGCCTGCCGGTGCCGCAGCTGGTCAACGCCCGCGAGCTGTCCGGGGACCGCGCCTGGATCCCGTCGGTGAACACCATCCTCGACGAGTTCGGCGCGCCGCGCCGCCAGGCGGACTTCAAGGCCTACCACGACAGCGGCTACCTCGAGCCGTCGGAGCTGACGTACGACACGCGCCTCGTCGGGCGCTCGGTCTGGAACACGAAGTGGATGCTCATCATCCCCGGGCGCAGCCTGCTCTACGACCCGGGCGAAGGGCTGGACACCTTCATCAACGGGCCGCTGGTGCTCGGCGGGACGGGGGACCGCAGCAACAACGGCATCTCGGACATCAAGCTCTTCTTCACGACCTACGCGTACTCGGGGAACTAGAGCCATGGGCGCGCACGGGATGGGCGTGAAGATGCGGGGGCCGGCTGCCGGCGCGGCACTGGCTCTCGTCTGCTCACTGGGGGGCGCGGCACCCGCGCCGGCAGCCGATGCGCCGGCCCCGCCTGGACAGGGCCGGGCGCTCGCGGATGTCGCCGGCCGCACGATCTCGGTCGCCGACCTCGAAGGTTACGTGCGGATGCGTCCCCAGAAGCGCGACGTCGAGCCGGGCGAGGAGGCCGTCCGCAGGCGGCTCGAGGAGCTGGTCCAGACCGAGGCCCTCTACGCCGAGGCGTTGCGCCGGGGCATCGACCGGGAACCCGACGTCAGGCAGACGATCCGGCAGGTGGTTGTCCAGCGGCTGCTGGAGCGCGAGGTCGACCGCCCGGCGTTCGAACGGAAGATCGCCGAGGATGAGTTGAAGCGCTACTACGACGAGCACCTCACCGACTTTGTCCGCACGGAGCGGGCGCGGGCCTCCGACATCTTCTTCGCGGCGCCGGAGAGCGGTGATCCAGCCGTCCGCGCGGAGAAACGCAAGAAGGCCGAGGCGGTGCTGGCGGAGGCGCTGGCGCTGCAGGACACGCGGTTCGGCTTCGGCGAGCTGGTGCTGAAGCACTCCGACGAGCCCGCCGGTCGGCCGAAGGGGGACACCGGCTTCTTCGACCGGGAGGGAAAGCCCGGCGGGATCCCGCGGCAGCTCGCGGAGGCGCTGTTCGCGGTGGAGCGGCCTGGGGCGATGACGGGCAGCGTCGTCGCGGCGCCCGACGGCTTCTACATCGCGATGCTCACCGGGCGCCAGTCGGCCGTCTCCCGGCCCTTCGAGGACGAGGGCGTCCGCCGCGAGATCGACGATCGGATCCGCACCGCGGAACGTCGCCGCCGACAGGACGAGTTCGTGGCGGCGATTCGCAGCGCGGCAGGCGTGAAGGTGGACGAGGCCGCGCTCGGGGAATTGCTGGCCGCCTTACGCGCGGAGGGCGCGGCGTCACAGATCGGCCTTCCAGTGCTGCCGGGAGCGAGTTCGCAGCAGGCGCCGCCGTCGGTGCCGGGGATCGGGCGATGAGAGCGTGGGGAGGTGAGGGAGTCATGAAGAGCAGGGACCGGGTGGCCGGTGTTGCAGCACTTTCAGCGCTGGCCGTGGTGCTCGTACTGTCAACCGCCGCCCTCGCCAAGATCCCGGAGCCGCACCACGTGGTGTACGGGGCCGTGACGGTGGACGGTGTGGCGGCGACCAAGGGCGTGGTGGCGCTGCTGCCGGCGGGCTCGACCGAGCCGATCGCGACGTACGCGCTGGGCTCGCAGCCGGGCGCGGAGGGCAAGTACGTGCTGCGGGTGCCGATCGACGCGCTGTATCCACGTGCGGCGGGGACGGCGCGCCCCGGCGATGCGGCGCAGATCCTGGTCAACGGTCTGTGGGGCGGGGACGTGACCATCGGCGAGAAGGGCAGCTTCCAGGAGCTGGCGCTGGCGGCCACATCCGAGCACAAGATCGTCTTCGTCGCCGGTCCCGGCGGCGTGCCCAACCCGGCGGAGTCCGGCGGGACGGCGGGCGTCGGTGTTCTGGCCCGCGACACGCTGGGGCACACGCTGAGCTATGCGTGGAGCGCGCTGTGCCCGGGGCTGGCAGGGGCGGGGAGCTTTGAGGACGCGACGAAGGCGGCGACGCTGTGGACGGCGCCGGCGAACCTGACGGGCGCTCCGCAGGGGTGCACGCTGACGGTGCAGGCGGGGGACGGGCAGGGGCTGGCGGCGAGCCGCTCGTACAGTCAGGGGGTGCTGGCGCTGCCGGATCGCGTGACGCTGGTGAGCGGGCCGTCGGGGACGCCCAACCCGGTGGCCTCGGACGGCGTGGTGACCTTGAGCGCCACGGCGCAGGACAGCTTCGGGCACGCGGTGGCCTTCGTGTGGAGCGCGCAGTGCGCGGGGCTCGAGGGCAACGGGACGTTCGTGACGGCATCCGACGGGACGATCACGTGGACAGCGCCGGGCAACTACACGGGCGAGGCGCGCGAGTGCCGGCTGCAGGTGGTGGCCGGCGACGGGCTGGGGCACGAGGTGCAGGGGGCGTACGCGCAGCAGGTGAGCTCGGACGCGCACGTGATCGCGATCTCCTCGCCGGCGGGCGGTGCGCCCAACCCGGCATCGCCCGGGGCGGTGGTGAGCCTCTCGGTGGAGGCGTCGGACAACCAGGGGCACCCGCTGCGCTACGCGTGGCGGGCGTCGTGCGTGGGGCTGACGGGCAACGGGAGCTTCGACGACGCGACGAGCCGCACGCCGCGCTGGACGGCGCCGGGCAAGAGCGTGCCGGGGCCGGGCGCGTGCGCGATGGAGGTGCGCCTGGACGACGGACTCGGCGCGAGCCGGGTGAGCGGCTACCGGCAGGTGGTGTCGGACGGCCGCCCGGTGGCGGTGGCGAGCGCGAGCGCGGCGTCGGTGGCGTGCCCGGGCGAGATCACCTTCGACGGCAGCGGCTCGTACCACCCCAGCGGGGCGCGCCGGGTGGTGAAGTGGGAGTGGGACTTTCACTACGAGCGGGGCGAGTTCCGGACCGAGGCGGTGGGCGCGCAGGTGTCGTACGCCTACGGCGATGTGGGTCCGCACACGGTGGCGCTGCGGGTGAGCGATGACGCGCCGCTGCCGGGTCGGGACATCGCGACGCTGGAGGTGCGCACGGAGGGCGCGGCGCCGGTGGCGAGCGCAGGCGGTCCGTACGCGATCGGCTACGGCTCGCCGCTGGCGCTGGACGGCTCGTGGAGCACGGACCCGGACGTGGCGTGCGGGGACCGGGTGGAGGGCTACGCCTGGGACCTGGACGACGACGGGGAGTACGACGACGCGGCGGGGATCAAGCCGCTGTTGAGCTGGACGCAGGTGCGGCAGGTGGTCTGCGGCGGCTCGTGCGAGGTGGGGCTGGCGTACCCGCTGTCGCTGCGGGTGACGGACCGGCTGGGGTACACGGCGGAGGCGCCGGCGCAGGTGACGATCGGCGCTCTGGAGGTGCCGATCCGCCTGGCCTCGCCCAACGGCGGGGAGGTGCTGGGGACGGGCACGAGCGCGGCGGTGCGCTTCGTGAGCGGTGCGACGGTGGAGGAGGTGCGGCTGCTGCTGCGCCGCGGCGACGGTCCCTGGCGGACGGTGCTGCCGTCGGGCACGTACCGCGCGGCGGGGACGGCGGAGGACGGCGCGGTGGTGGACGGGGTGCGTTTCTGGAAGGTGCCGCCGGCGCTGGAAGGGACGTACCGGGACTACGCGCTGAAGGTGGTGGGGTATACCGGCGGGGACGCGGTGGGCTCGGACGAGAGTGACGGGCGCATCGGGATCGGGCCGGTGGAGGTGACGGCGCCGGCGACGGGGGCTCTGCTCGTGGGCGGTCGGCGGGCGAGCGTGCGCTGGAGCCGCTGGGCGACGGTGCGGCCGGTGGCGGCGGTGCGGATCAGGTACACGGTCGACGGGGGCGAGAGCTGGCAGCTGGCGGGGTACGCGCGCCCCGGTGCGGGGGAGTACTCCTGGCGGGTGCCGGTGCTGCGCCGGCGCAGCGATCGCTGCCGCGTGGCGGTGGAGCTGCTCGGCGTGATGGGCGCGGTGCTGGGGCGGGACGCGGGCGCCGGCGCCTTCAGCATCGGCGGCGGGGTGGAGCTGCTCGGGCCGCAGGCGGGGGACCTGGTCTACGGCGGGACCGGGAGGCTGGTGCGCTGGCAGACGGCGGCGATCGGGCCGGTGGCCCGCACGCGCGTCTCGTCGAGCCTGGACGGCGGTGCGACATGGACAGTGTTGGCGACGCTGGCGGGCAATCCGGGTGAGTACGCGTGGGATGCGCCGGCGGTGACGGAGGCCAACGCGCAGTGCCGTCTGGCGGTGGCGCTGCTGGACGCGCGCGGGGCGGTGCTCGCGCGCGATGAGGGGGAGGGGCTCTTTACGCTCGTGCCGAAGCCCTGATCTGCGGGAACTTCACGGAGTCCCGGCCGGCGCCTGTCGCCGCGCCGGCCGGGCGGACGTCAGGCCGCGACGGGGCCGGTGGGCTTCTCTTTCATCCCGAGGAGCCGCCGCACCCGGTGCTGCAGGCCATCGAAGTAGGTGTAGAAGACCGGCGTCACGTACAGCGTGATGAACTGCGAGAAGGCCAGCCCGCCGACGACGGCGAGGCCGAGCGGGCGGCGGCTTTCGGCGCCGGCGCCGAGGCCGAGCGCGATCGGCAGCGTGCCGAAGAGCGCGCACATCGTGGTCATCATGATCGGGCGGAAGCGGATGGCGCAGGCCTCGAGGATGGCGTCCAGCGGCGCCTTGCCTTCCTTGCGCTCGGCCTCCAGCGCGAAGTCGATCATCATGATGGCGTTCTTCTTGACGACGCCGATGAGCATGATCAGGCCGACGTAGCTGTAGACCGACAGCTCCTGCCGGAAGACCAGCAGCGTCAGCAGCGCACCGAAGCCGGCGAACGGCAGTCCGGAGAGGATCGTCAGCGGGTGCACGAAGCTCTCGTACAGGATGCCGAGCACGAGGTAGATCACCAGGACCGCCAGCACCAGCAGGGCCAGCAGCCCGGCCTGCGACGCCTTGAAGGCCTGGGCCGTCCCCGAGAAGCTCCCGGTGACGGTCTGGGGCAGCACGCCCCGGGCCACTCCTTCCACCTGCTTCACCGCGTCCCCGAGCGCGACGCCGGGCTTCGTGTTGAAGGCCAGCGTGACCGCCGGCAGCTGCCCGGCGTGGTTGACGGTGAGCGGCCCGAGGCCCGCCCGCATCGTGGCCAGGGTCGAGAGCGGCACCAGCTCGCCCTTCGCGGTGCGGATCGACAGCAGGTCCAGCGCCGCGGGGTCGCGCTGGTACTCCGGCAGCGTCTGCAGGATCACCTGGTACTGGTTCGTGGGGGTGTAGATCGTCGAGACCTGCCGCGCGCCGTAGGCGTAGTAGAGGGAGTTCTCGATCTGCTGGGCGCTGACGCCGAGCGCCGCCGCGCGATCGCGGTCGATCTCGATGGTGACCTCGGGGTTCTTCAGCAGCAGGTCGCTCGTCACGTCCTGGAGGCCGGGCAGCTCGCGCAGCTTCGCCTCGAGCTGCGGCGCGACCGCGTACAGCTCGTCGAGGTCCTGACCCTGGAGCGTGTACTGGTAGAGGCTCTTGCTCGATGCGCCGGGCAGGCGGATCGTCGGGGGCACCTGCGGGAACGCGCGGATGCCCGGGACCTGCGCCAGCCTGCCGCGCAGGCCCTCGACGACCTGGGCGCCGTCTGCCGTGCGCTCGCGCCGGTCGCGCAGCTTGATGAACATCCGTCCCTGGTTCGAGCTGCCGCCGCCCGGCCCGCCGCCCGCGGAGGACATGAAGGACTCGATGTTCGGCTCCTTCGCGACGATCTCCATCAACGCCTGCTGGTGCGGCACCATCGCTTCGAAGGAGGTCCCCTCGGCGGCCTCGGTGATGATCGAGAGCCGGCCGGTGTCCTCGATCGGGAAGAGGCCCTTGGGGACGAGCCTGAAGAGCCCGACCGTGCCGGCCATGATCGCCAGCGAAGCCGCCAGCGCGACGCGACGGTGGCGCGTGAACCAGGCGAGACTGCGGACATAGAGGCCGAGGAAGAACTGGTAGCCGCGCTCGGTGAAATTGAAGAAGCGGCCGTGCGCGGTGTCGTGCGAGCTGCGGATGAAGCGGCTGCACATCATCGGCGTCAGCGTCAGCGAGACGACGCCGGAGATCAGGATCGCCGAGACGATCGTGATCGAGAACTCGCGGAAGAGCCGGCCGATGACCCCGGGCATGAAGATCAGCGGCAGGAAGACCGCGGCCAGCGAGATCGTCATCGAGAGGATCGTGAAGCCGATCTCCGCCGCGCCATCCAGCGCGGCCTGCATCGGTCTCTTGCCCATCTCGACGTGGCGCACGATGTTCTCGAGCATCACGATCGCGTCGTCGACGACGAAGCCGAGCGAGAGCGTGAGCGCCATCAGCGAGAGGTTGTCGATGTTGTAGCCGAAGGCCTTCATGACGGCGAACGTGCCGATGACGCTCATCGGCAGCGCGAGGCTCGGGATCACGGTGGCCGAGACGTTGCGCAGGAAGAAGAAGATCACCAGCACCACGAGCACGAAGGTCAGCAGCAGCGTCCACTGCACGTCGTTCACCGAGTCCTTGATCGACTCGGAGCGGTCGTAGAGCACGTCCACGCTCACCGACGCCGGCAGCTGCTGGCGCAGCACGTCGAGGGTCTGGCGCACTGCCTTCGCTACGGCGACGGTGTTGGTGCCGGGCTGGCGCTGGATCGCCAGGATGACGCCACGGCTCGCGACGCCCTCGTTCGTGAACCAGGCGGCGGTCTTGTCGTTCTGGACGCTGTCGAGCACGCGGCCGACGTCGTCGAGGCGCACCGGCGCGCCGCCGCGATAGGCGACGATCAGCTGGCGGAAGGCATCGGCATCTTCGAGCTGCCCGGAGGCGCGCAGCGTCAGCGCCTTCTCCGCGCCCCAGAGGGTGCCGGTCGGCATGTTCACGTTCCCCTGGTCGATCGCGTTCGAGACCTCGTCGATGCCGATCTGCTTCACGGCCAGCCGGCGCGGGTCGACCTGGACGCGCACCGCGTACTTCTGCGAGCCGTAGACCTGCACCTGGGCCACGCCCTGGACCATCGAGATCCGCTGGGCCATCAGGTTCTCGCCGTACTCGCTGAGCGTGGAGAGCTGGAGCGTCTTCGAGGTCAGCGCCAGGAACAGGATCGGGTCGTCGGCCGGATTGACCTTCTGGTACGACGGCGGCGTGATGTCCTGCGGCAGGCTGCGCATGGTCTGGGCGATCGCGGCCTGCACGTCCTGGGCGGCGGCGTCGATGTCGCGGTCGAGCGCGAAGGTCAGCACGATCGTCGCCGAGCCCTGGCTCGACGACGAGGTCATCGAGTCGATGCCGGCGATCGTCGAGAACTGCTTCTCCAGCGGGGTGGCGACCGCGGAGGCCATCGTCTCCGGGTCGGCCCCGGAGAGACTGGCGCGCACCTGCACCGTGGGGTAGTCGACGTTGGGCAGGTCGCTCACCGGGAGGGTGCGGTAGCCCATGACCCCGAACATGACGACCGCGGCCATCAGCAGCGTGGTCGCGATGGGCCGGCGAATGAAGAGGCCGGCGATGTTCAACGGGCTTTCTCCGCCAGGCCGGTCTTGAGGACCACGGGCGAGCCCGGCGTCAGGCGCAGCTGGCCGTCGGTGACGACGGTGTCGCCGGCGGCGAGGCCGGCCTCGATCACGGTGCGCCCATCGGCGGCCGGGCCCGGCTTCACCGGGCGGACGGCGGCGGTGCCGCCCGCCTCGACGATGAAGACGTACGGCCCCTGCTGCCCGTTCTGGAGCGCGGCGGTGGGTACGACGACAGCCTTCCCGCGCACGGTCAGCACCAGCGAGACGTCGACGAACTGCCCCGGCCAGAGCACGCGGTCGGCGTTCGCGAACTCGGCCTTCAGGGCGATGGTCCCGGTGGCCCGGTCGACCGAGTTGTCGACGAAGACGACACGGCCTTCCCGGGGCGCTCCCTCGCCGCCCGACAGCGCGACCCGCACGGAGAGCGTCCCGGCGGCGCGGTAGCGCTGCACCTCCGGGAGCCGCGGCTCGGGCACCGCGAAACGGACGTGGATCGGCTGGATCTGATTGACCACCACGAGGGTCACGTCGTTGGCCTTGACCAGGTCGCCCTTGTCCGCGAGCAGGCTCCCCGCCTGCCCCGCGATCGGGGAGGAGATGACCGTGTAGGCGAGCTGGAGCTTCGCGTTCTCGATGCCGGCCTTCGTGGACTCCGCGGAGGCGCGGCTGGCCTCGAGCGCGGCGCGGGCGGCGCTCGCCGAGGCGCGCGCGGCGTCCAGCGCGGCGCGGGCTGCGTCGAGGTTGGTCGCCCGCTGGTCGGCATCCTCGCGCGAGACCAGTTCCTTGGCGAGGAGGTCCGCGTAGCGCTTTGCCTGGCTTTCCGCGTTGCGGACCTGGGCCTCGGCGCTGCGCACCTGCGCCTCGGTGGTCTGCGTCTGGGCCTCTGCGGAACGCCCCTGGGCCTCGTCGCGCGCCAGGTTCGCCTCGAGCTGGCGCAGCGTCGCCTCCAGCGGCCGCCGGTCGAGCCGGAAGAGGACCTGCCCGGCGCGGACCATGTCGCCCTCGCGGAAGGCGACCTCGGTGATCGTGCCGGTGACCTGGGAGCGCACCGGGGAGGATTGGACCGCTTCGACCGTCCCGAGCGCCCGGACCTCGATCGGCACGTCAGCCAGTTCGGCCTTCGCCGCGAGCACCGGCACCGGCGGGCGCTTCGCCGCCGCGCCCGCCTGGCCGCCGCCCTTGCCCGCGCCCTCCGGTTGCTTCGCGCACCCCGAAGGAACGAGGAGAGTCGCCGTGAGCGCTGCCAGAACGAGCGCTGCCGCTGTCGTCTTCCGGGGATTTGACTTCATGCCTGCCCTTTCCGCTTCGCGGCTTCGACTCGAGCCGCCGTGGTTCCCATCAGCCAGTTAATCGACGGACTATACTCTTTCGTGCGGGAATTTTCAGCAGCACGTCCTGACGAAATCCTGACGCCCCCGTGCAAGTTCCTTGCGCCCTTCTTGCCTCGAAAGACCTACGTTTGAAGGCAGGAGGAGGAGACGATGAGGTTGAGAGCGGCAGTGATGGGAGGCGCCGCGGCACTCTGGCTGGCCGCCGCTGTGCCGACGGGTGCCGGCGCCGCGTCCTACGACCCGCTGACGCAAGGCGGGGAGGAGGCGCCGGCCGAGATGGCGAAGGGTGCGGCGGTGCACCTCTTCTCCAGCGGCAACGAACAGATGGCGAAGTCGCTTCACGCGGGCGACGTCTTGACGGTCCTCGGTCGAACCGGTGGCGCGGACGCCAGGCCTGTCGGATCGATCCGGGTGACGGCGCTGGTCGGGAAGACCTGTGTCGCGGGGGAGGTCCTCGAGGGGAACGTCCGGATCCACGACCTTGCCGTCAAGGACGGTGTATATTTCCTCGTGATCCCCGCGGCGCTCTGTACGGAGTGACCGCCGTGTGCCGGGGCGACGTTCCCCGACGGCGTGCAATGCCCGGGAGGTCCCGACGATGACGCTTGCCGACGCGGCCCAGGTGGTTGCGCTCCTGGCGCTGCTGCTCCTGGCGGCCGGTCCCCTCGGCGCGTACATGGCGCGCGTCTTCGCGGGGGAGCGGACGTTCCTAGACGGGATCCTCGGCCCGTGCGAACGGCTCGTCTATCGCGCCGGCGGCGTCGACCCGGAGGAGGAGATGGGCTGGAGGCGCTATGCCGCCGCCATGCTCGCCTTCAACGCCGCGGGACTGGCCGCGCTGCTCGCGCTGCTGCTCCTGCAGGGAGTGCTCCCGCTCAACCCCCGGGGCCTGCCGGGCTTCGACTGGGACCTGGCGCTCGGCACGGCGGTCAGCTTCGTCACCAACACCAACTGGCAGAACTACGCGGGCGAGGCCAGCGCCGGCGCCCTCGTGCAGATGGCCGGCTTCGCCGTCCAGAACTTTCTTTCCGCGGCCACCGGCATCGCGATCGCCGTCGCCCTCGTGCGCGGTCTGGCGCGCCAGCGCTCCGCCACCATCGGCAACTTCTGGGCGGATCTCGTCCGCGTGACGCTCTACGTGCTCCTCCCGCTTTCGCTCGTCGCGGCGCTCCTGCTCGTCTCCCAGGGCGTGATCCAGAGCTTCGGCCCCTACCGGCCGATCGAGCCGCTGGAGGCCCGGGCGGCGGCGGGCGAGGGGGCGGCGCTGCTGCCGCTGGGCCCGGTCGCCTCGCAGGAGGCGATCAAGGAGATCGGCACGAACGGGGGCGGGTACTTCAACGCGAACTCCGCACATCCCTTCGAGAACCCGACGCCGCTGACGAACTTCCTCGAGATCTTCCTCATCCTGCTGATCCCGGTCGCGCTGACCTGGACCTTCGGGCGGATGGCCGGCGACCCGCGCCAGGGGCGGGCCCTGCTCGCGGCCATGCTCGCGCTGCTGCTGGCGGCCGGCGGCGCCCTCGTCCGGGCGGAAACGCGCGGCAACCCGCTGCTCGCCGGGGCGGGCGTCGCCGGCCCGGGCCTGGAAGGGAAGGAGACGCGCTTCGGCGTCGTCGGCAGCGCGCTGTTCGCGACGGCCACGACCGCCACCTCCTGCGGTGCGGTCGACGCGATGCACGATTCGCTCACGCCGTTGGGCGGCCTTGTGCCGCTGGGCCTGATCCTGCTCGGCGAAGTCGCCCCCGGCGGCGTCGGCTCCGGCCTCTACACGATGCTGGCTTTCGTCCTGATCGCGGTCTTCGTCGCCGGCCTGATGATCGGCCGGACGCCGGAGTACCTCGGGAAGAAGATCGAGGCGCGCGAGATGTGGCTCGCGATCGTGACGGTCCTGACCCCGGGCGCGCTCGTGCTGGTCTTCTCCGGCGTCGCGGTCGTCCTGCCCGCCGGGCTCGCGACGCTCGGCAACCCGGGCGCGCACGGGCTGAGCGAGGTCCTCTACGCCTTCGCCTCGATGGCGAACAACAACGGCAGCGCCTTCGCGGGCCTGGGCGGCGACACGCCCTTCTACAACCTCGCGGGGGCGCTGGCGATGGCGCTCGGCCGGTTCGTCCCGGCGGTCGCGGTGCTGGCCATGGCCGGCTCGCTCGCGGCCAGGAAGGCAGTGCCGCCGAGCCTCGGGACATTGCCGACCCACCAGGCCCCGTTCGTCCTCTGGCTGATGCTCGTCGTGCTCGTCGTCGGCGCCCTGACCTTCTTCCCGGCGCTCGCCTGCGGGCCGATCGTGGAGCACTTCCTGATGTCGGGGGGCCGCTGACGTGTCGCGGCATTCACCGGAGCAGGTCTCGATCTTCGACCCGCGGATTCTGCGGCCGGCGCTCGTCGAGTCGCTCCGGAAGCTCGACCCGCGCGCGCTCTGGCGCAGCCCGGTGATGTTCGCGGTCGAAGTCAGCGGCGCGATCGCGCTCGCCACGTTCCTGCGGTCGCTGGCCGGCTTCGGCGACGAGCCGGCCTGGTTCGCCGGCCTGGTGTCCTTCTGGCTCTGGCTGACGGTGCTCTTCTCGACGTTCGCCGAGGCCCTCGCCGAGGGGCGCGGCAAGGCGCGCGCCGCCTCGCTGCGCAAGACCCGCACCAGCGTGTCCGCCAGGCGCCTGGCGCGTCCGGCGTTCGACAGTCCGGCGCAGACGGTGCCGGCGTGCGAGCTGCGCAAGGGAGACCATATCCTCGTCGACGCGCACGAGACGATCCCCGGCGACGGCGAGGTCGTGGCGGGCGCCGCGCTCGTGAACGAGGCGGCGGTCACCGGGGAGTCCGCGCCGGTGGTGCGGGAGGCCGGCGGCGACCGCAGCGCCGTCACCGGCGGCACCGAGGTTATTGCCAACCGGATCGTCGTCCGCATCACGGCGAACCCCGGCGAGACCTTCCTCGACCGGATGATCGGCCTCATCGAGGGGGCGAAGCGCCGCAAGACGCCGAACGAGGTGGCGTTGGAGGTGCTGCTCATCGCGCTGACGGTCGTGTTCCTGCTGGTCGTCGCGAACCTGAGCCCCCTCTCGCGCTACAGCGTGAAGGCTGCCGGCCGGGGCGAGCCGGTCTCGCTGACGGTGCTCACGGCGCTCTTCGTCTGTCTGGCGCCGACGACCATCGCCGCGCTGCTGCCGGCGATCGGCATCGCCGGCATGGACCGGCTCTTCCAGCGGAACGTCGTCGCGCTCTCGGGCCGCGCGATCGAGGCCGCCGGCGACGTCAACGTGCTGCTGCTGGACAAGACTGGGACGATCACGCTCGGCAACCGCGCCGCCGTGCGGTTCGTGCCGGTCGGGGAGCACGCGGAGCGCGACGTCGCCGAGGCGGCGCTCATGTCCTCGCTCACCGACGAGACGCCGGAGGGCCGCAGCATCGTCGTGCTCGCGAAGGAGCGGTTCGGGCTGCGGCTGGCGGCGCTGCCGGCGGGGGCGTCGGGCGTCGCCTTCAGCGCGGAGACGCGCCTCAGCGGCGTGGATCTGGCGGACGCCCGCTACCGCAAGGGCGCGGCGGACTCCGTGGCCGCGTTCGTCCGGGCGGCGGGCGGGGCGGCGCCCGCCGAGCTCGGAGGCATCGTCGAGGCGATCGCGCGCGCCGGCGCCACGCCGCTGGTGGTCGCCGTCGGCGCGCGCGTCGTCGGCGTGGTCGAGCTGAAGGACATCGTCAAGGGCGGCATCCAGGAGCGCTTCGACGCGCTGCGCAGCATGGGCATCAAGACGCTGATGATCACCGGCGACAACAACCTGACGGCGGCGGCCATCGCCGCCGAGGCGCGTGTCGACGGCTTCCTGGCGCAGGCCAGGCCCGAGGACAAGCTGCGCCTGATCCGGGAGCACCAGGAGCAGGGGCTGATGGTGGCGATGACGGGCGACGGCACGAACGACGCGCCCGCGCTGGCGCAGGCCGACGTCGCGGTCGCGATGAACACGGGCACGCAGCCGGCGCGGGAGGCCGCGAACATCATCGACCTCGACAGCAACCCGACGAAGCTCCTGGACATCGTCGAGATCGGCAAGCAGATCCTCATGACCCGCGGGAACCTGACGACCTTCAGCATCGCGAACGACGTCGCCAAGTACTTCGCGATCATCCCCGCTGCGCTCCTCGGCATCTACCCGCAGCTCCAGGCGCTGAACCTGATGCACCTGGGCAGCCCGGCGAGCGCCATCCTCTCGGCGGTGATCTTCAACGCGCTGGTCATCCCCGCGCTGATCCCGCTGGCGCTGCGTGGCACGAAATACCGCCCGATGCCGGCGGAGCGCCTGCTGGTGTTCAACCTGCTCGTCTACGGGGTCGGCGGCATCGTCGCGCCGTTTGCCGGCATCAAGGCCATCGACGTGCTCGTGGGGCTGCTCGGGGGGACGGGATGATGAAGCAGGCGCGGGCCGCGATCCTGGTCCTGCTGGCGCTGACGGTCGTCTGCGGCGGGCTCTACCCGGCCGCCGTGACGCTCGCCGCGCGACTGGCCTTTGCCCGCCAGGCCGAGGGGAGCCTCGTGCGCGACGCCGGCGGGAGGGTCCGCGGCTCCCTGCTCATCGGACAGGCCTTCTCGGGGCCGGGATACTTCTGGCCGCGGCCGTCCGCGACCGGCGGCTTCCCGTACAACGCCCTCGCCTCGGGCGGCTCCAACCTCGGGCCCACGAACCCGGCGCTGTTCCGCCGGGCCGCGGAGCGCGCGGTGGCGCTGCGGGACGCGGGCGTCGCCGACCCCATCCCCCCGGAGCTGCTGCTCGCCTCGGCCAGCGGCCTCGACCC
>DATDCY010000329.1 GCA_036524115.1 bacterium
TCACCGCTGCGCCCTCCGGCGCGCGGGCGGGGGCGCCACCGCGATGGAGCGGGCGCGCGGCCCGGAGACCTCGATGGTGACCGTCACCGCGCCGCGCGGGAGGGCGTCGCCCGCGCGCTCGGCCCACTCGATCGCGAGGATGCCGCCGCGCGCCGCGTAGTCGTCGAGGCCCAGCTCCGCGACCTCCTCGGCGCCCGAGAGGCGGTAGAGGTCCGCGTGAAAGAGCGGTACGGGCCCGGCGTGCTCGTGGACCAGGGTGAACGTCGGGCTTACCACCTCGCGGGCGGGCAGCCCGAGGCCGGCGGCCAGCCCCTTGACGAAGGCGGTCTTGCCCGCGCCGAGGGGGCCGACGAGCGCGAGCACCGTCCCCGGCGCGAAGGTGCGCGCCAGGCGGCCGGCGACGGCCGCGGTCGCCTCAGGGGACGAGGAGCGATAGCGTCGCGTGCGCGCTGTCATGGCAGATCTCCGCGGCCCGGCGTGCCGCAGCCGGGATGCGGTCGGCGACCTCGGATGCGAGCAGGCCCCAGGGCCCGGTGGCGGCGGCCGCCAGGTCGCCGGCGAGGCCGTGCAGGTGCACGCCCAGGAGCGCGGCCGGCAGCGGCGGGATGCCGCGCGCCAGGTGCGCGGCGATGAGGCCGGCGAGGACGTCGCCCATCCCCGGGGCGGCCATGGCGGGGTTGCCCGTGGGATTGACCCACGCCGTGCCGCCGGGATCGGCGACCACGGTGCGGGCGCCCTTGAGGACGACGACCGCCCCGTACCGGGCGGCGCAGCGCCGGGCGGCCTCCACGCGGTCGGCCTGGACCGTCGCCGCGGTGACGCCCAGAAGCCGGGCGGCCTCGCCGGGATGGGGAGTGAGGATCGCGGGACCGGCCTGCCAGGATGGCCTGGCGGGCGGGGCGGCCAGTGCGTGCAGCGCGTCGGCGTCGAGGAGCAGCGGCAGCGCAGCGCGGTCGGCCAGCGCGCGCACGAGGCGGGTGGTCTCGGGCGAGCGCGAGAGCCCGGGGCCGGCGGCGAGCGCCTGCACGCCGCCGAGGCGCTCGCGGAGCACGTCGTCCGCGACCGGGCCGGCGATGCCGAGGCCACCGTCGGGGAGCGGCAGGAGCATCGCCTCCGGCAGTCCCGGCAGCACCGGCGGTGCGACCGAGGCCGGAAGCGCGACCGTGACGAGGCCGGCGCCGCCACGCAGCGCGCCGCGGGCGGCGAGCACCGCCGCGCCGAGCATCCCGCGCGAGCCGGCGAGGATGAGGGCGTGGCCGCAGGTGCCCTTGTGCGCCTGCGGGTCCCGCGGCGCCAGGTGCGGCGCGAGGTCGGCGGGCGTCACCAGGTTGAGCTGGCCGGAGACGAGGTCGCCGGTCCCCGGCGGAAAGCCGATGTCGCCGCACCAGATCCTGCCGGCGAGCGCCGCGGCGGGGAACTCGACGAGGGCGCGCTTGGGATAGCCGAACGTCACCGTGGCCGCGGCGTGGACGGCGTCCCCGACGATGCGCGGATCGTCCGCCGCCAGGCCCGACGGGAGATCGACGGCCAGGACGGGACGCGCGAGGCGGTTGACGAGGCGGATCGCCGCGGCCACGACCCCCCGCGCGGGAGGGGCGAAACCGGTGCCGAGGAGCGCATCCACGAGGAGGTCGGCCTCCTGCGCCCGCTGGCCGAGCGCCTCGAGGGCGGCATCGTCGGCGCAGGATGCGCACGGGACCCTGGCGCGCACCGCCGCCTCGAGCGCCGCGCGGGCGTCGCCTCGCAGGTCCGCGGGGGCGCCGGCAAGCACGGCGAGCGTCTGTGCGCCGGCCTCCTGCAGCAGGCGCGCCGCCACGAACCCGTCGCCGCCGTTGTTGCCGCGGCCGCAGAACAGGACGATCCGGCGGCCGGCGACGCCTCCGAGCAGCGCCGCGGCCGCCTCCGCGACGCGGCGTCCAGCCGCCTCCATGAGCGTCGCCACGGGCACGCCCCAGCGCTGGGCCGCGTCGCGGTCGACGGCGGCCATCTCGGGGGCGCTGGCGATCTTCACGGAGCGGCGCCTGTCCCTAGGCCCGCACGAGGAGACAGACGGCCTGCGCGGCGATGCCCTCGCGGCGGCCCACGAACCCGAGGCCCTCGACCGTGGTCGCCTTGAGGCCCACGTTCGCCGCAGGGATGCCGAGCGTCGCGGCGATGCCGGCGCGCATCGCCGCGGCGTGCGGCGCGATGCGGGGGGCTTCGGCGAGCACGACGGCGTCGACCTGGAGGGGCTTCCAGCCCGCCCCCGCCACCAGTGCGGCGGTGCGGCGGAGCAGCTCCATGCTGGAGATGCCGCGGTACGCGGGGTCGCTGTCCGGGAAGTGCAGGCCGATGTCGCCGAGGGCGGCGGCGCCCAGGAGCGCGTCGCACACGGCGTGCAGCAGCACGTCGGCGTCGGAGTGGCCGGCGAGCCCCGCCACGTGCGGTATCTCCACCCCGCCGAGGACGAGCCGGCGGCCGTCCGCGAAGGGGTGGACGTCGAAGCCGAGGCCGACCCGCAGGCCGGGGTCGGCGCTCACGCCCGCCTCCGCGCCGCGGGGCCGGCGCCCACCAGCGCCCGCGCGAGGGCGAGGTCCTCGCGCGTCGTGATCTTGAAGTTCAGGCGCGAGCCCGGCACCACGCGCACGGGGTGCCCGAGCGCCTCGACGAGCGCCGCGTCGTCGGTGGCCTCCACGCCGGCCTCCCGCGCCCTGGCGTGCGCCTCGCGCAGCAGCCCGACGTGGAAAGCCTGCGGCGTCTGGGCGAGCCAGAGCGACCGCCGGTCCTCCGTCCCGTCGAGGAAGAGGTCGGGGGTCACCCGCTTGACGGTGTCCTGCACCGGTATGGCGGCGAGCGCGGCGCCGTGCCGGCGCGCCGCGGCGAGCACCCGGGAGGCGAGCGCCGCGGTCACGAACGGGCGCGCGCCGTCGTGGATGAGGACGAACTCCACGTCGTCGGGGAGCGCGCGGAGGCCCGCGGCCACCGAGTCCTGCCGCTCGCGACCGCCGGCGACCGCCGGCCTGCAGGAGCCCCAACGGTGGCGGGCGAGGACCCGGGAGGCGAAGGCCGCGACGTGGGTCCGCGGCAGCACCGGCTGGATCAGGGCGAGGCCGCGGCAGCCGGCGAGCGCCGCCAGCGTCCGCGCCAGAAGCGGCATGCCGCCGAGGTCGATGAACGTCTTCGGGGTGGCAAAGCCGATGCGCGAGCCCCGGCCCGCCGCAGGTACGACCGCGGCCGCTCTCATGGCTGGATCATAGCCCCGCCGCGCGGGGGGCGTCAATCGCGTCCGCCAGGGCCCCGCGGCGCCCGCGTTCGGTCTAAGTGTCCATTCCGTCACGTGATTTGTGTTGGACGGCCGGCGGGGATGGGCTACAATGCGTCGGCAGGCGGGAGGGCTCGCATGGCGCGCACGGCGGTGGAGATCGCGGAGACCGACTTCGTTGCCGTCCGCGACCTCATCTCCCGCAGGTCCGGACTCTACTTCCCCGACAGCAAGCGGGCTGAGCTGCTCGCGACGGTCGGCGCGCGGGCCGCGGCGCTGGGATGGCCCGATGCGATCGCCGAGTATGTCGGGTTCCTGGAGCGCGGCGAGGAGGGCGGATCGGAGCTGCGCTGCCTCGTCTCGCGGCTGACCGTCGGGGAGACCTACTTCTTCCGCAACCGCGGTCAGTTCGACCTGCTGCGCGAGCGCCTTCTCCCCGATCTCATCCGCGCGCGACGCGACGGCTGGCGGCGGCTGCGGCTGTGGAGCGCCGGCTGCTCCAGCGGCGAGGAGCCCTACTCGCTCGCGATGGTGCTGCTCGAACTGCTGCCGGACATCGCGGACTGGGACGTCCACCTCCTGGCGACCGACATCAACGAGGAGGCGCTCGCCGCCGCCCGCGCGGGGCGGTACCGGGCCTGGTCGTTCCGCGACGTCGAGGAGCGCTACCGACAGCGCTTCTTCACGGCCGAGGGCGGCGTCTGGCGCATCCGGCCGGAGGTGCAGCGGCTGGTGACCTTCCGCCCGTTGAACCTCGCCGACGACGCCTTCCCGTCGCCGGCCACGGGGACCGATTCCCTGGACCTGATCCTTTGCCGCAACGTCATGATCTACTTCCGGCCCGAGCTCTGCCGGGAGATCACCCGGCGCTTCCACGCCTGTCTCGAGGAGCGCGGTGCGCTCATCGTCGGGCACTCCGAGCACAGCGACCTGATCGACCCGGCATTCGCGCGCGTGTTCCACGGGCGCACGGTCCTCTACTGCAGGCACGGCGCGTCGCCGGGACTCGCCAAGGCGCTCGCGATCCGCTTCCGCGGCGCGGGTGCCGCGCCGGAGGGGGCGGTCACCGCCGCGGCGCCGGCGCGCCGCGGCGGCGTGCAGCGGCCGCCCGAGACCGCGGAGACGGTGCTCTTCGAGGAGGGGGTCGCGCTGGCGGCGCAGCGG
>DATDCY010000330.1 GCA_036524115.1 bacterium
GAGGGCCCCGCCCGCCGCCCGCAGGACCGAGCGGCAGAGCGCGGAGCCGGGCACGCGCAGCGCCACCTTCCCCGCCTCCGAACGCACCGCCGGCGGCAGGCCCGGCAGCGCGGGGAACAGCAGCGTCAGCGGCCCCGGCCACAGGCGCGACATGAGCGCGCGCCAGGGGCCGGGGACCGCGGCGGCAAAGCGCGCGACAAGCGAGGCGTCGGCGACGAGCACCGGCAGCGGCTTGGCCTCCGTGCGCCCCTTGAGGCGGTAGACGGCGGCGAGCCCCGGCGCCGAGAGCGGGTCGGCGCCCAGGCCGTAGAGCGTGTCGGTCGGGAAGAGGATCGCGCCGCCGGCGCGAACGGCCGCAGCCACGGCGCCCGCCTCGTCCGGCGTGAGGGCGTCCCGGGCGTTGCAGCGGATCTCGAGCATCGGCGGACCGTCGCTTAGGCCCGCGGCGGGCGGCGGCGCATCTGCTGCGCCATGCGCGCAATCGAGATCGGGACCCGCCCCAGGCTCAGCAGCCACAGCAGGGCCATGAGCGCGGTGAGCACCGCCCCCGCGATCAGCGCCAGCGGCAGGCCGACGCAGCCGCACCCCGGCCCCAGCGTGCAGCCCAGCGGGCGGGCGGTCGCCCCCGGCGGCGGCGGGAAACGGGTGCGTTCGGCCTCGTCGAGCGAGCCGAGGACTTCCGGCTCGACGACCTCCCCCTCGGGCCGGGAGAGCTCGGTTCCCATCTAGCCCAGGCGTTCCTTGAGCAGGCGGCGGGTCTCGTCCGGGTTCGCGCGGCCGCCGCTGGCGCGCATGACCTGCCCGACGAAGAACTCGAAGAGCTTCAGCTTGCCGCCCCGGTAACCGGCGACCTTGTCGGGGTTTTCGGCGATCACGCGGTCGGCGATCGCCGCCAGTTCGTCGCCGCCCCCGAGCTGCGCCAGCCCCTGCGCCTCGATCACGGCGGCCGCGGTCTTCCCCTCACGGAACATCGTCTCGAACGCGCCCTTGGCGAGCTTGCGCGTGATCTTCCCTGCCTCGACCGCGGACAGCAGCGCCGCCAGCTCCGCCGGCGGGACGGGGCAGTCGCGGACCTCCCGCCCCGAGTCGCGCAGCAGGCGCAGCAGCTCGCCCATGACCCAGTTGCTCAACGTCTTGGGCTGCGGGAAGGCGGCCGCGGCCGCCTCGAACCAGGCGGCGAGCGCCGGGTCCGCGGTGAGCACCCCGGCATCGTACTCCGGCAGGCCGAGCGCCTCGACGTAGCGGCGGCGCTTCGCGTCCGGCAGCTCGGGCAGCGCGGCGCGCACGCGCTCGAGCCACGCGGCGTCAATGGCGAGCGGCACCAGGTCCGGCTCGGGGAAGTAGCGGTAGTCGTGCGCCTCCTCCTTGCGCCGCATCGAGTGCGTCGTGCCGGCCTTCGGGTCGAAGAGGCGCGTCTCCTGGACGACGCCGCCGCCCTCGTCGAGGACCGCCTCCTGCCGCGCCGCCTCGTACTCGAGCGCCTGCTGCACGTAGCGGAAGGAGTTCATGTTCTTGAGCTCGACCTTGGTGCCGAGCGCCGCCTGCCCGCGCGGGCGCAGCGAGATGTTCGCGTCGCAGCGGAAGCTCCCCTGCTCCATGTTCCCGTCGCAGACGCCCAGGTGCACGAGGATGTCGCGCAGCGCCACGAGATACTCGCGCGCGTCGGCCGCGGACCGCAGCACCGGCTCGCCGACGATCTCCATCAGCGGCACGCCGGCGCGGTTGAGGTCGACAAAGCTGTGGCGCGGGTCGCCAAGGTTCTCGCCGTGGATGAGCTTGCCGGCGTCCTCCTCGAGGTGGATGCGCGTCAGCGCGAAGCTGCGCGCCGACGCCCCCGAGCCCACCGGGACCGCGCCGCCGCTGCAGACCGGCAGCTCGTACTGGGAAATCTGGTAGCCCTTGGGCAGGTCGGGATAGAAGTAGTTCTTGCGCGCGAAGCGGCTGGCCGGGGCGATCGCGCACCCGAGCGCGAGGCCGGTGCGGACGATGAACTCGACGGCCGCGCGGTTGAGCACGGGGAGCACGCCGGGCAGCCCGAGGCAGACCGGGCAGACCTGGGTGTTGGCCGGGGCGCCGAAGTCGGTGGGGCAGGCGCAGAAGATCTTGGTGCGCGTCAGCAGCTGCGCGTGCACCTCGAGGCCGATGACGATCTCGTAGCGGTCGGTCATCGTCTTGGTCCGGTGCGGCCTTCGGGGTCCTGTCGCTGCGTACCCCCGTCGGTGCTCGCTCGGAGCTGCGCGCCGCCGGGGGTCCCCCACTCCGCGCCACCCCTCCGGCCAGCCCATGCCGGTGAAGGAGTATTCCCGCTAAGGAATGGATCGTCGTCCCTGTGCGGTTCGCGGCTCGCTCCTGACAATGGGGGGGCGACGAGGCGGCCGGCGCATGATGACCGTTCACAGGCGCCCCCGGGCCGTGGCCCTGAAGACGAGGCCCGCATGGTCCGCAACGGAAAGGGCGCCGTTCCCGGAAGGTTCACGGCTCGCTCCTGACGATTGGGGGGCGACGAATGGGGGGGCCCCAGCTGCGGGGGGTGACAGCGGCGAAGCCGCGCCAGAGGGGGCGGGGCCCCCCATGGAAGCGCCCGCCGGAAGGCATCGGCGGTCGGTGAGCACTCTCGGGCGCTGATGGGTCCCATATCAGCGGTCGTATCGGGTGAGGGGCGGGTTGCGAAGGTGCCAGTCGGTCGCCAGTTGGTAGGCGTGGCCGGCGCAGAGGAGCGCCTCTTCGCCGAAGGCCGGGCCGATCAGCTGGAGGCCGACGGGGAGCCCCGCCCCCGTGAACCCGCAGGGCACCGAGAGCGCCGGCACGCCGGCGAGGTTCACCGAGATCGTGAAGATGTCCGAGAGGTACATCTGCAGCGGGTCATCGCTCTTCTCGCCGATCCGGAAGGCCGCGGTCGGCGCGGTCGGCCCGGCGAGCAGGTCCACCTCGCGGAAGGCCGCCGTGAAGTCGTTGAGGATCAGCGTGCGCACCTGCTGGGCCTTGCGGTAGTAGGCGTCGTAGTAGCCGGAGGAGAGCGCGTAGGTGCCGAGCATGATCCGCCGGCGCACCTCCGGGCCGAAGCCCTCGGCGCGCGTGCGGCGGTACTGCTCGAGCAGATCGCGTGCGTCGGCGGCGCGATGGCCGTACTTGACGCCGTCGTAGCGCGCGAGGTTCGAGGAGGCCTCCGCCGTCGCGAGGATGTAGTAGACCGCGACCGAGTGCTTGCCGTGGGGGAGCGAGACCTCGCGCACCCGCGCCCCGAGCCCCTCGAGCACGCGCACCGCCTCGCGCACCGCCCGCTCGACCTCGACGTCGAGCCCCGCGGTGAAGAACTCGCGCACGAGGCCGACGGTCAGGCCGTCGAGGCGGCCGTCGCCCAGACGCGACGCGTACGGCGGCACCGCCCCGGGCACGGAAGTCGAGTCGCGCGGGTCGCGGCCGGCGATCGCCTCGAGGAGGATCGCGCAGTCCTCGACCGTGCGCGCCATCGGCCCGATCTGGTCGAGCGAGGAGGCGAAGGCCACGAGCCCGTAGCGCGAGACGCGCCCGTACGTCGGCTTGAGGCCGGCGATGCCGCAGCAGGCGGCCGGCTGGCGGATCGAGCCGCCGGTGTCCGAGCCGAGCGCGGCGAGGCACTCGCGCGCGGCGACCGCCGCCGCCGACCCGCCCGAAGAGCCGCCCGGGATCGTCGCCGGGTCCCAGGGGTTGCGCGTCGCGCCGAAGGCCGAGTTCTCGGTCGAGGAACCCATCGCGAACTCATCGAGGTTCGTCTTGCCGAGGAAGACCGCGCCGGCGCCCCGCAGCCGCTCCACGACGGTGGCATCGTAGGGCGGCCGGAACCCCGCGAGGATCCGCGAGGCGCAGGTCGTCGGGACGCCGCGGGTGCACAGGTTGTCCTTGAGCGCGATCGGGGCGCCCCAGAGAGCCGGCCGGTTCGCCGGGTCCGGCGCCTCGCGGTCGGCGCGCCGCGCGGCCTCGAGGGCCCCCTCGGCGTCGACGCGCAGGTAGGCGTGCACCGCCGGCTCGAGGCGGGCGAT
>DATDCY010000331.1 GCA_036524115.1 bacterium
TTCCTCGAGGAGGACTTCGCGCCGCTGCACGCGCGGGTCTGCGCCGCCGTGGCCGCGGGCGCGGCGCGCGCCGGGATCGACCCGGCGGCCGACCTGCCCGGGGCGGAGCGCACGCTGAGCCCCTCCGACGCGGGCTTCCACAACACGCTGCTGCGGCAGGACGGGGAGCTGGTGTTCCTCGACTTCGAGTACTTTGGCTGGGACGACCCGGCCAAGCTCGTCGCCGACTTCTTCCTCCAGCCGCAGGCGCCGCTGGCGCCGCCGCTGCGGCCGGGGTTCCTGGCGCGGCTGGAGCCGGGCTTCGGGGGCCGGCCCGGCTTCCGGGCGCGGCTCGCGCTGCTCTACCCGCTGCTGGCGCTCAAGTGGTGCCTGATCATGCTCAATGTCTACCTGCGGCCGGCGCTGCCCGGCCGCGAGGCCGTCGAGAACCGCGAGGGGCAGCTCGCCCGCGCGTCGGCCGCCCTCGGGGCGCTGCGCGCGGAGTGCGAGAATCGGCTGTTCCCCTGCGGCGGCTTCGACATATAATCCGAAGCGCGATGGAACGGACCCGCACGACGCCACGGCTGGATGCGCGCTCTGTGCACCTGCGCCGCGAGATCATCCACACCGTCGAGCGCGCCCGGCGCGGGCATCTCAACTCCGCCTTCTCGGTGGTCGAGGTCCTGCGGCTGCTCTACGACGAGGTGCTGCGCGTCGACCCCGCCAACCCGCTCTGGCCGGACCGCGACCGGCTCATCCTGAGCAAGGGGCACGGCTGCCTGGCACTGTACGTCCTGCTGGCGGAGAAGGGCTTCTTCCCGCGCGAGCACCTGCAGACGTTCTGCGCCCACGGGTCGATCCTCGGGGGCCACCCGCAGCTCAGCAAGGTGCCGGGCGTCGAGGCCTCGACCGGGTCCCTCGGCCACGGGCTCCCCATCGGGGTCGGGTTTGCGCTCGCCGGGCGCCTCGACGGGCGGGACTTCCGCACCTACGTGGTCCTCGGCGATGGCGAGTGCGACGAAGGCTCCGTCTGGGAGGCCGCGATGTGCGCCGGCAAGCACCGGCTCGCGCGGCTGACCGTGCTCGTGGACTACAACAAGATGCAGTCCTACGGCCCGACCGCCGAGGTGCAGGACCTCGAGCCCTTCGCCGCCAAGTGGCGCAGCTTCGGGTTCGCCGCGCGCGAGGTCGACGGGCACGACCTGCGGGCCCTGCGCCGGGCGCTGGCGGCGGCGGCGCGCGAGACGGAGAAGCCGACCGCGATCATCTGCCACACGATCAAGGGGCGGGGCATCCGGATGCTCGAGGGGAACCTCGACTGGCACCACAAGAGCAAGATCTCGGATGCCGACCTGGCGCGGATCGTCGCGGAGCTCGAGGGCGTGGAGGGCGAGCAGTGAGGAAGGCCTGCCTCGACGAGATCTACCGCCTCGCGAAGCGCGACGAGCGCGTGGTGTTCTTCGGCTCGGACATCGGCGCCGGCACCCTGGACAACTTCCGCCGCGAGATGCCGGAGCGCTTCTTCATGGAGGGGGTGTCGGAGCAGAACATCGTCGGCGTGATGTCCGGGATGGCGATGAGCGGCCGGATTCCGTACCTGAACACCATCGCCGTCTTCCTCACGCGCCGCTGCTACGAGCAGGTCCTGCTGGACGCGGCGATGCACCGGCTCCCCATCCGCCTCTGCGGCAGCGGCGGCGGGGTCGTCTACGCCCCGCTGGGCTCGACCCACCTGGCGTTCGACGACCTGGCGCTGATGCGCGCCATCCCCGGCATGACGATCGTCGCCCCCTGCGACGCCGAGGAGATGCGCCGGCTCGTGCCCCTGACCGCGGACTGGGAGGGGCCGATGTACATCCGCTTCGGCAAGGGCGGCGACCCGGTGGTGAGCGACCCGGCCCAGCCCTTCCGGATCGGCAAGGGGATCCTCCTGCACGGCGGCGCGGATGCGCTGCTGGTCACCACGGGGATCACGCTGCGCATCGCGCTCGAGGCGCGCCGGCTGCTGGCGGGGGAGGGCGTCAGCGCGGCGGTGCTGCACCTGCACACGGTCAAGCCGCTGGATGCCGGGGCGCTGCTCGAGGCCGCGGCGCCGGTGCGGGCCGTCGTGACGATCGAGGAGCACAACCTCGTCGGCGGCCTCGGCAGCGCGGTCGCCGAGGTCCTCGCCGAGGAGCGCTTCGGGGTCCCGAAGGGCTTCCGCCGCCTCGGCCTGCCCGACGCCTTCCATCACCACTACGGCTCGCAGGACTCGATCCTCGGCCACTACGGCGTCACCGCCGCGGGCGCCGCGGC